>NZ_JAULSE010000009.1:0-229367 GCF_030518245.1 Rhizobium sp. CBN3 | reverse complement strand
CCGGCATTCCCTCGAACAGATCGTCGCCCACCATCATCCCCCACGCAAATCAACGACCCACAGAATCACAATCCAATCGCCGCCGCCACAAAACATTCACAGGCTCTGAGGCGCCCCGCAGGGGCCTCGAAGGACGAGGCGGGCGTTCCGAGGCTTGCCCCCAAACAACAAAAGGGCGACCGAACGGCCGCCCTTTTCATCCCTCGGAATCAATACTCAAAGCAGTTCCAGCATCGCCGCTGCACCCGACACCGTCGCCTGGCCGGGGCTTTCCTCGATGTTGAGGGCTTTCACCACGCCGTCTTCGACCAGCATCGAATAACGCTTGGAGCGCAGGCCGAGGCCGCCGGCGGAGAGGTCGGCTTCGAGGCCAACGGCCTTGGTGAAGCCGGCGTCCCAATCGGCGAGGAAATGGATCTTGCCGAGCCCGCCCGAAGACTGCGCCCAGGCGCCCATCACATGCCAGTCGTTGACGGCGAGAACGGCGATGTCGTCGACGCCCTTGCCAAGGATGGTGTCGCGGTTTTCGAGATAGCCCGGCAGGTGGTTCAGCGAGCAGGTGGGCGTGAAGGCGCCCGGCACGGCAAAGAGCACGACGCGCTTGCCGGCGAAGAGCTGCTCGGTGGTGATTTCGACCGGGCCGTCGGCGGTCTTTTCCTTGAAGGTGACGGCCGGAAGCTTGTCGCCGATCGCGATGGTCATGGTTTTCTCCTCGGGTTCTATTGCTGGTTCGGCTCTGCGGCGGGCGCCGCGGGGGATGGTGGCGACTATAAGTGCCGGTCAGTCAAAGGCAAGCGTGGTCTCCATCGCCCTGTCGCCATCGATAACAAGCACGCCCCAGCGCTTGCCTGAAACGTCGTAATCCTTGGGCAGCCTGCCGATCATCATATCGGTCTTGAAGGTGGCGCCATCGCGTTTGCCGCCGCTCTGTTTGGTGAAGGCATAACCGCTCGGGCCGGTGACGATGATATCGGGGGCGCCCTTGCCGTCGCCCGGCAAGGCGAGCGTCAGCGACAGCGTCTTCCGATCAGCTGAGATCGCATGCGCCGTCACCTTGAAATCATCCGAAGGGGGCTTCGGCAGCGTCGCATCAGCGGCCGCAAGGATGGCCTCTTCCTCCGGATGCGACTGCATGGCGCGACCGAGCTTCAGGCTCAACTTCGCCTGGAAGGGAACGCAGATATCCTTGCAGATGCCGATGAAGGCGGCGGCGTCGATCTCGACTCCACCTTTGCCGGCCGCCGTCAAGGATAGCGGCAGCGTCACCGGCGCGTCATAGGCGATATCCTCGATCCCGCCTTTGAAAAAATGCTTCGGAACGGGATAGCCGATGGCGTCGAGCGTGACGCCGCCCGCCGGCGCAATGGTGACCTGAGGCGGAATGCCGCTGTTGCCGGGCTCGCGCCAATAGGTGATCCAGCCGGGTTTCGGTTCGATCTGCAGGCCGGCGCGGATCTTGCCGCCGGCATCGGGGGCCAGCGCCACGAGGCGCATGCGGCCGCCCTCGGCCTCGGCCCAGGCGCTCATTTCCGCCTTTGCGGAACAAAAAGGGACGAGGGCAGCGGCCACGGAAATGACTGCCATCAAAAGCCGGCGCGGGGCCATGAAAATAATCATCATGGAACAACGGTTTACCGAAAGTGCTCTCCGGCCGCCAGAAGCCGCGCCCATTTAAATCTTCATTTTCGGTTGATTGATTTGTGACATTGGCCCATCTTTCTCTTGTCGGGGCCTTGTGCGGTCTGGCAGCAGGAGGAACAATGTCCTTATCGACGCTGAAGAACAGACGGGAACGTGGCTTCTTCGATGGCCAGTTCCTCATCGCCATGCCAGGCATGGAAGACCGGAATTTTGCGCGCACGGTGATTTACATCTGCGCGCATTCGGATGCCGGCGCCATGGGCTTCGTCATCAACCGGCCGCAGAGCCTCACCTTTACTGACGTGCTCTTGCATCTCGACATGATCAAGCAGGAAGAACCGATCGTGCTGCCGCAGCGGGCGCGCGACTTCCCGATCCAGACGGGCGGCCCGGTGGAGAGCGGCCGCGGCTTCGTGCTGCATTCGGACGATTATGCCAGCGACTCCTCGATCCCGGTCAGCGACGACATCTGCCTGACGGCAACGCTCGACATCGTGCGCGCCATCTCCAAAGGCGCCGGGCCGAAGCGCGCGACCATGCTGCTCGGCTATTCCTCCTGGGCGGCTGGCCAGCTCGAAAACGAGGTCGCCAATAATGGCTGGCTGACCTGCCCGGCCAATGAGGAACTGATCTTTGACCGCAACCTCGACGACAAGTACGAGCGGGCGCTCGCCGGCATGGGCATCAACGCCGCCATGCTTTCGGCCGAAGCCGGCCACGCCTGACGGTCGCGGCTCGCCTAACGGTCGCGGCTCGCCTGACGGTCGCTGCTCCCTGACGGTCGCGGGAACGAATAGGCGTGAGTGACGTTCCCTTCCCGCGCGGACGAGAGGTCCGTCGCCGAGCATGGAGACATCACACATGGGTAGCACCAGCGACAAGATTTCAGGCAAGGCAAACGAAATTGCCGGCAAGACCAAGCAGGCCGCCGGCAAGGCCACGGGCAATCGCGACATGCAGGCCGAGGGCGACGTCCAGGAAGCCAAGGGCAAGGGACAGGTCGCAACAGGCAAGGTCAAGGACAAGCTCAAAGGCGCCGTCGATCGGCTCTGAACCATCAGCTCAGCCCGGATGAACCACGCCTGCTGCGCACGCGCGCAGCGGGCATTTTTAATCCGCTCCTGCCTTGCAGAGAACAGTACGATGAAACTCTTTGCCTGCGACAATTGCGACCAGGTCGTCCACTTCGATAACCGGCACTGCGTCCGCTGCAATCACCGTCTCGGCTTCCTGCCCGGCGACCTCGCCATGCATGCGCTGGAGCCGCGCGACGAAACAGTCTGGCAGCTCGTTTCCGATCCCGACCGGCACGTGCGCTTCTGCGCCAATTCAGGCCTCGACATCTGCAACTGGCTGGTGGAGGACGAGAGCGACAGTGAATTCTGCACCGCCTGCCGCCACAACCGGCTGGTTCCGAACACCGACACCCAGGACGGCATCGATCGCTGGCGGCGCATCGGCCAGGCGCAGCGTCATCTCTTCTATTCGCTCTTGCGCTGGAAGCTGCCGCATCCCGATCGCGGCCAAGATCCGCAAGGCGGCCTGGTTTTCGATTTCCTCGAAGATTCCCTGCAGGGCAACGGCAATGTCGTGCCAGCGATGACCGGTCATGAGGAAGGCCTGATCACCATCCGCGCCGCCGAAGCGGACGACGCGACGCGCGAACAGGCGCGCAGCTCGATGAACGAGCCCTATCGCACGCTGCTCGGCCATTTCCGCCACGAGGCCGGCCATTTCATCTGGAACAAGCTGGTGCGCGATCAGAATGGTCTCGACGATTTCCGCGCCGTCTTCGGCGACGAGCGGCAGGATTATGCGGCCGCGCTGCAAAGACACTATGCCGGCGGCGCACCCGTGGGATGGCAGGATAATTTCATCAGCGCCTATGCCGCATCGCACCCCTGGGAGGATTTCGCCGAATGCTTCGCGCACTACCTCCACATCGTCGATACGCTGGAGACCGCCCGCGCCTTCGGCATCGCCATCGATCCGCGCGGCCACGAGGAAATAGCAGGCGAGGTGGATTTCCTTCCCTACAGGGCAAAGAGCGCCGAGCAGCTCGTCAGCGCCTGGGTGCCGCTCAGCATCGCGATCAACGCCATCCAGCGCAGCATGGGCCAGCCGGATTCCTACCCTTTCGTGCTCTCCTCGCCCGTCGTGGCCAAGCTCGAATATCTGCATCGGCTGATTCAGGGGGCAGCGGCGCGGCAGCCGTGAGAGGCAAAGCCTCTCCCCGAGCTCGTCACCGAAATGAGAGAGCAGGAGGCAACCACCAGTGCAGGGTAACGCCAGATCGGCAGCCTGGCTTTCTGCCGCGTGGCGCCGCCATATCTCCACCCTCATTCCTGTGCTCGTCACAGGAATCCAGCCACCGCGCGTCGGCGCGGTGAATAACTTCCAAAGGACCTCGAAACGAGTTTCCCGCGCCCAAGGACTTGGGCGCACTGGATTCCTGTGTCAAGCACAGGAATGAGGGAGCAAGGGGAGATGCCATCCTACCCATTGCGGCCTTTGCAAAACCTGCTCGCCCGCTGCCATCCATCCGTCGCTCGCCCGCCCTGCAAGTGAAGAGAAGGGGATATGCCCCTCCGTCCCCGCGAGCCTCTCGCGTAGCACGTCCCCTCGCCCCGTTTACGGGATAGAGGCAAGTTCGGCACGATGTCGGGCGCAAGCGTGTGGTATGCGATAACCAGCTACGCACACTCCTTAAACGAAACGGCCTTGCCCTTCCTGAACGGCGCCATGCCCCAGCGGTCTCACGTCGCGATAAGGCAGCGCCGTCACCGGCCCGTCCTATTCGATGTAACTCGCTATCCCATCCTGCAGGCAGTAAAAGCCGTCCTGAGGCACGGGCAGCTCCAGCATGTCACGCCGGGACAGACCGAGATAAACGCCCCTTATGATCCGGCCGGTCAGTCCGTGCGACACTGCAATCGTCGGCTGGGATATGTGCGACAGCCACTCGGATACCCGCCAATGCACATCATCGAATGTCTCTCCATCCGGAGAGCGGAAGAACCATTCGAAAGCATCCGCACCCTTCAAGGCGTCGGGATATTCGGCGTCGATTTCATAGAGGGTCATGCCGTCCCATGAACCCACGGTCACTTCCATCAAACGCGGCTCTTCCTTTTCCGGTAAGGAAATCAGTTGCCTGATACGAACCGCCGTTTCCCTCGCCCGGCCGAGCGGCGAGACATGGATTGAAAACTCGCTTTCTCGCCCGCCGATCTCGCGGGCCAGCCGATCGGCCATTTGATCGGCCTGCCGGACACCCCGGGGCGTGAGGGGCGAATCCTTCTGCCCCTGAAATCTGCCCACGGTGTTCCAGAGCGTTTCTCCGTGGCGAAGCAGATAGATCATCGGGCGTCATCCCTATTTGCGGTGACCGAACCCTCCGGCCCGGCCCGCAAGCCGCAGCATCGCAATACACCTTTTTTGCGGCGATCCGGCTTGAACGAGCCGATTAAAACGAAACCGCCTTGCCCTTCTTGAAAGGCTCCATGCCCTTGCGGGCGAGTTCGTCGGCGCGTTCGTTTTCAGGGTGGCCGGCGTGGCCCTTGACCCAGTGCAGCGTCACCTTGTGGCGGTTGCGGGCTTCCTCAAGCGCCTGCCAGAGCTCGGCATTTTTCACCGGCTTCTTGTCCGATGTCTTCCAGCCGTTTTTCTTCCAGCCGAAGATCCACTTGGAGATGCCGTCCTTGACATAGGCGCTGTCGGTATAGAGGTCGACTTCGCAAGGGCTTTTCAGCGCCTGCAGCGCCGAGATCGCCGCCATCAGCTCCATGCGGTTGTTGGTCGTCTCCGCCTCGCCGCCGCAAAGCTCCTTTTCGACCTCGCCGTAGCGCAGTACCGCGCCCCAGCCGCCGGGACCCGGATTGCCGGAGCATGCGCCGTCGGTGAAGATATCGACGTGTTTCATAGGCTCAACCCGTATTCGGCGGCCGAGCCGATCTGGCGGTGGAAGCGCAGCTTGCGCAAATATTCGAGCGGGTCCTTCTTGGTAACCATGGCGCCTTCCGGCGTCATCAGCCAGTCATAGAGCCGGGTCAGGAAGAAGCGCAGCGCCGAGCCGCGCGCGAGCACCGGCAGGGCGGCGATTTCATCGCCGCTCAAAGGCCTGACACTCCGATATCCATCGAGCATCGCCATGCCCTTGGTGATGTTGTAGGCGCCATCCTTCTCGAAGCACCAGGCGTTCAGGCAGATCGAGACGTCATAGGCGAGCAGGTCGTTGCAGGCGAAATAGAAATCGATCAGGCCGGAGAGCTCATCGCCGAGGAAGAAGACGTTGTCGGGGAATAGGTCGGCATGGATGACGCCGGACGGCAGGTTCTTCGGCCAGGCGGCGGCGAGAAAATCGAGCTCGCTGCGGATCTCGCCCTGCAGGCCGGGTTCGACCTCGTCGGCACGCGCCTCGGATTTCTCCCAGAGCCCCCGCCAGCCATCGAGCGACAGCGCGTTCGGACGTTTCAGCTCGAAGCCCTCGCCGGCCACATGCATTTCGGCCAGCGCCCTGCCGACCTCGCGGCAATGCTTTGCCTCCGGCTTTCTCAGCCACATGCCTTCGAGGAAGGAAATCAGCGCGGCCGGGCGGCCGGAGAGCGAGCCGAGCAGCGCGCCGTCGCGGCGCGGCAACGGCAGCGGGCAGGAAAGGCCGCGGGCCGAGAGATGCTGCATCAGACCGAGGAAGAACGGCAGGTCGCTCTTTTCCACGCGCTTCTCATAAAGCGTCAGGATCAGCGGCGCCTTCGAGGTATGCAGCAGGAAATTGGAGTTTTCGACGCCTTCGGCGATGCCCTTATAGGAGAGCAGCGTGCCTGCATCATATTCCGTCAGGAACCATTTCAGATCGTCTTCGGCGATATCGGTATAGACTGCCAAGGGAGGTCTCGTCTCTGTATTGTGGGTGGTGATGACCGGGACGCAGTGGCGGCCTAGCCGTTGACGAAGGCCATGTCGGCAGCCGTCAGCTCGATGCTGCGCAATTCGCGATTGACCAGGAAGTTTTCGGTTTCCTGCACCGTTTCGGCCAGCTCGACGCGGGCTTCGAAGCGGGCGCGGAAGGCTTCGATGATCTCGTTGACGATGACTTCGGGCGCGGAGGCGCCGGCGGAAAGGCCGAGTGTCGAAATCGCGCCGATCTCGTCCCAATCGAGCTCGGCGGCGCGCTGCACCAGGATCGACTTCTTCGCGCCTGCCCTCAGCGCCACTTCGACCAGGCGCTTGGAATTGGACGAGTTCGGCGCGCCGACGATGACGAAGAGATCGCAGCCCGGGGCTGCCTGCTTCACCACTTCCTGGCGGTTGGTCGTCGCATAACAGATCGAATCCGCCGCCGGCGCCGTCAGCTTGGGAAAGCGCTCCTGCAGGCGGGCGATGACACCGGCCGTATCGTCGACCGACAGCGTCGTCTGGGTGACATAGCCGAGATTGTCCGGATCGGCGGGGGCGTAGGCGTCGGCATCCTCGATGGTCTCGATCAGCGAAACCGAACCTTCCGGCAATTGCCCCATCGTGCCGATCACTTCCGGGTGGCCGGCATGGCCGATGAGGACGACATGGCGGCCGAGGCGGTTGTGACGCATCGCCTGCTTATGGACCTTGGAGACCAGCGGACAGGTGGCGTCGAGATAGAAGAGGTTGCGGCTCGCCGCATCCTCCGGCACCGATTTCGGCACGCCATGGGCGGAGAAGACCACCGGCTGGGCGCGATGCTCGGCCGGAATCTCATCCAGCTCCTCGACGAAGACGGCGCCCTTGGCCTCCAGCCCCTCGACGACATAACGATTGTGGACGATCTCGTGGCGCACATAGACCGGCGCGCCATAGGATTTGAGCGCCAGCACGACGATCTGGATGGCGCGGTCGACGCCGGCGCAGAAGCCGCGCGGGCCGCAGAGCCTGATCGTCAAGGGAGGTTTCGCCGCAATATTCATGTCCGTTCCGTTATGCATTCATTCCTGTGCCCGTCACAGGAATCCAGCCACGTCGAGTCCGCGCCGTGAATGACTGCAGACATCCAAGTCCATCTTCCGCGCCCAATGACTTGGGCGCACTGGATTCCTGTGACAAGCACAGGAGAGGGGAGAACTTGGCAACGTCCAGCGTCAACAGCAGCGTCCCGCGCGTGGGACAAGCGACCTCTAGCCCAATATGGCCGGGAATTGAAGCGATACTATTGCCGAGGCGCCTTAGCCTCCTTGCGGAACCAGGAGATCGCCACGACGGCGACGAGCACGGCGGCAAGCCCGTACCAGGTCAGGGCATATTGCAGATGATCGTTCGGCAGGTCGACCTGCGTGACGCCGCCGATCGGCAGGCCGGCAGGATTGGACGTGGAATCGGCATCGACGAAAAACGGCAGCACGCGCGCCTTCTCAAGCCCGACGCTCTCGGCCATGACGTCGAGATCCTTCCAGTAGAAGATGTTCTTGGCGACGTCGTTCTCGGGCACCAACCAGGAGGGCTTGCCGGCAAGTTTGGCGCGCGCCAGCCCCGTGACCGCCTGCTGATCGGTCAGCTGGCCCTGCATGCGCATTTCCGGCTCCTTGTTCTCATAGGGAACGAAGCCGCGGTTGACGAAGAGGACGCGGCCGTCGGCAAGCTCAAGCGGGGTGTAGACGTAAAAGCCGGTCTGGCCGTGCCAGGTGGCGAAGAAATGCCGCTCCTTGTTGTTGATGTAGCGGCCGGTGGCGGTGACCTTGCGATATTCGATATCACCGCCCGAAGCCGCCATCGCCTCGATCTCAGCGAGCGGCACGGGCGCGGCAGCCTGGCGCGCGGCGATATCGGCGAGCAGGCCTTGCTTCCAGTGGAGGCGCTGCAGCTGCCAGGTGCCGAGCGAGAGCAGGATGGCAAGGACAGTCAGCACCAGAATGCCGGTTATAACAGGCATCCGGCGGCGCGGCACGGCGTGATCGACGTCAGTCACTCAGACGTCCTTCGCGGGCATTGTGGCGGTACTGCATGGCAATCAGGATGCCCTTGAACCAGCGCAGCGTCAGGAGCGACAAGATGATCGTCAGTGGCCCGAAGATGAGTATATGCACCCAGATCGGCGGCCCGTAATTGACCTGCAGCCACAGCACCATGCCGATGATGATGAAGCCGACGATGAGGATGACGAAGACCGCAGGCCCGTCACCGGAATCGGCGAAGGAATAATCGAGGCCGCAGGAGGCGCAACGCGGCTTCAGGCCGAGCAGACCATCGAACAGCTTGCCATGGCCGCAGCGCGGGCAGCAGCCTTTGATACCGGTTTTCACCGGATCGAGAGGGGGAAATTGCGCGCTGTCTTCGCTCATGCTGTTCCTTTGCGCGACCACACTTGCAGCCGCGGCATTTTCGATGCTGCCTTAACTCTCCCATAAAGTATTCGCATCCCGAATGGAAATGCCCGCGCAGTCCGGCATCACCGATTCGCGCCAAACAGAAGAAGAAGACTGATGACCAATGACAGCCATAGCGGACAGATCATCATCCTGAACGGCGCGCCGAGAAGCGGCAAATCCAGCATTGCGCGCGCAATTCAGGACGAATTCGAGGGGCCGTGGATCAACCTCGGGGTCGACAGCTATAACGATATGACACCGAAACGTTACCTGCCCGGCATCGGCCTGAGGCCGGGCGGCGAGCGCCCGGATCTCGAGGAACTCGTGCCGTTCCTCTACGCAGCCCTTTACGAATCGATCGCCATCCATGCCGGATTGGGGCTCAACGTGGTCGCCGATCTCGGCCATCACGACAGCTACTCGCAGCCGCTCGGCATTCTCGGCGATTGCGCCCGGCGCCTGCAAGGCTTTCCAGTGCTGTTCGTCGGCGTGCGCTGTCCGATCGAGACGATCATGCAACGGCGCGAGATCAAGCAGGAGGGGCGCGAGACACTCTATGCAAGAGCCTCCGAAGACGTGCCGGTCCCCGAACCGGTGCAGCGCTGGCAGGACGAGGTTCATCGCCCCGGCATCTACGACATGGAGGTCGATACCTCGGTGCTGACGGCGCTCGAATGCGCCGAAGCAATCCGCCACCAGCTCGACCTCGGCATACCAGACCCTTCAGCTTTCGAGCGGATCGCCGGCGGGCGGTGATGGCCGGTGTCTCAGAGAGGATCGATCACGATGGCCATTGAACTTCGGCAGGTCAAAGAGAGCGAGGAGTGGCAGGCTTATCATGCCATAAGGCGGCACGTATTATGTGAACTCCGCGGCCTCGACGGTTACGATGACCGGCATCCGGATGAGCATAAACCCGGCAATATACCGCTTCTGCTGTGGAAAGACGGTCTCGCCCTTGGCACAGTCCGCCTCGATCTGTCTAACGATAAGACCGGCGTCGTCAGACTTGTCGCCATAATGCCGGATTACCAGAGGCAGGGGCTCGGGCGGATTTTGATGTCCGAGGTCGAGAGACTATCGGCGGAGCATGGGCTCAAACGCCTGGAGGTCCATGCCGCGCCTGATGCGGTGCCCTTTTATGATAAACTGGGCTGGGCGATGGTCGATGCTGACCAAAGCAGTCCGCTCATGATGAAGGAACTTCATTCCGCCGCTGATGGCGCAGCCGGATCGGGCGACGGTCCCAAGTCGCCGCTCTAACTTTGCGACGCTATTTTCGATCCCACGCGGCCTTGTCCCAGGCGCGGCTCCAGCCCTGACAGCAGCCGCTGAATGTTGGCGCGATGACGTATGATCACATAAGCACCGCCTGAAATCACCAGCAACCGATAGGGCAAAGGCTGCTCGAGGCTGCAGATGAGAGCGATTGCAGTCAAAGCCGCCAGCATCGACCCGAGCGAAACAATCCTGAAGATGGCGAGCACGACGCCAAAAACCGCAAGGGCGCCAAGACCAACCGGCCAGGATATTGCGAGCAACAGGCCGAGCCCCGTAGCGACGGATTTGCCGCCTTTAAAATTCAGCCAGATCGAACGGCTATGATCGAGCAATGCGGCAAGTCCGGCAAGGCAAACAGCCCAGGGCAGCCAGGCGTTCAGCTCAAGCGCTGCCGACGGCATGTCGTGCAGCACTCTATGGATCCACGGATAAAACCAGCGGGCAAAGAGAATCGCTCCAGCGCCTTTCAGCACATCGACGAGAAGCACCGCCGACGCAGGCCATTTCCCCAGGGTTCGCAACACGTTCGTTGCGCCGGTAGATCCGGAGCCATGGTCGCGAATATCGATGCCTCTAAGCAGTTTCCCGGCAAGATAGCCCGTGGGCGTGGAACCGATGAGGTAGCCGATCGCCAATCCAAACAAACTCGCTGCCCAAAAAACCATGGAGCCCCCTCGATGCTCGACCTATCGGACTATCATCGCATCGCCCTTCGCAATAATTCAATGGTCTCCGAGACGGACCGGCCTTGAACCGGCGGCGGCTCTGCGCGCTCGCAGAATTCGCGCCAGACGAACAGGGTCAGTTCGGCGCCGTCCGTCGGGGTTTCTCCCGGTCCGTCGGCAAAACTCTGAAGGACGCGATATCGGCTGTCTTTCCAGAACAGTTTTTCCACCCACTCGTAGATCGGGATCACATGAAAGTGGATGGGATAGCCGGGAGAATGTCCATATCGGCCGATATAAACGCGCTGCGCTCCAAGTTTCCGCTTCAGTAGGTCCTGAGCTGTCGCCAGCAACGGACCAAGCTCCTTCAATGCGGCCTCGGACAAATCGGAAAGATCGTTCGTATCCGTCTTGGAGCTGATCATGAGATAGCCGGGAAGAGCGGAATTCATCCGATGGTTCACCAACCATCCATCCGTCTCGGCAATATGAAAACGATCGGGGATCTGCAAATTGCCTACTCCTCTGCGAACTCGGGAATTCTAGGGATGGAGCATTCTTGATCTCTCCCGGATCCTGCAAATGCTTTGTCGATGCCCAAGCATGGGATGAGTGTCCGCCTCTTACCAATCGCACGTCCCACTCCATTAGGCTCAGGCTTGACCGACTTGACCCGAGCATCGACGGCGAGTTCGTCGGCAAATGCCACCATTATCGCTTCCAGGTGCGAAGCTGGGGCCGAAAGCGACGAGACCATCGACATCTTTGCCATTTGCCGACGACGATGCGCCCCGCCCATCCGGGTAATATCAATGTGATCAATCGCGGCGTAGTGTTCCATTTGGCTTTGAGAGGAGGATGCTATGCCTACCATAATGGCCTACCACGACGTCAAGGACGTCAAACATTGGCTCACTTCACCGCGCCGCAAAGAGGTCTTCGAGCCGCTCGGCTGTACAAACATTCGTACGTTTGTCGATCCACAGGCGTCCAACCGCGTTGGCCTCGTCATGGACGTTCCCGATATGGGCCGCCTGGAGGAATTTATGAAGTCCAAGCAAGCGGCGGATGCGATGGAGTATGACGGAGTATTGCCGGAGACCTTGGTGATTCTCACTCAATCGTAGCGGGACGTCAGGGGCCGCGCTGTGGATCAAGCCCTGCGATCACGGTGCGTGGAGCCGAAAATAGAAAAGGCGGACCCGAGGCCCGCCTTTCGCTTGAACATCGCTCCCGATCAGCCCGCGGCGACCGGAGCGCCCCAGCCGCCCCAGACGTAGATGCAGAAGAAGAGGAACAGCCAGACGACGTCGACGAAGTGCCAGTACCAGGCGGCCGCCTCGAAGCCGAAATGCTGCTTCGGGGTGAAATCGCCGCGCAGCGCGCGCAGCAGGCAGACCAGCAGGAAGATCGTGCCGACGAGGACGTGGAAACCGTGGAAGCCGGTCGCCATGAAGAAAGTCGCGCCGTAGATCGAATTCTTGAAGTCGAACGGGGCGTGGGCATATTCGTAGGCCTGCACGCTGGAGAACAGGATGCCGAGCAGCACGGTCAGCGTCAGGCCCTGAATGAGGCCCTTGCGGTCGTTGTGCAGCAGTGCATGGTGCGCCCAGGTGACCGTCGTGCCCGAGAGCAGCAGGATGACGGTGTTGTAGATCGGCAGGTGCCAAGGATCGAGGACTTCGATGCCCTTCGGCGGCCAGACGCCGCCGGTATAGGCCAAGCGCGAGGCCTGGATCGCCTCGTTCGGAAATAGGCTGGCGTCGAAATAGGCCCAGAACCAGGCGACGAAGAACATCACTTCCGAAGCGATGAACATGATCATGCCGTAACGCAGGTGCAGCGAGACGACGCGGGTGTGAGAGCCCTCATGGGCTTCCTTCACCGTATCGGCCCACCAGCCGTACATAACGTAGAGAACCAGCACGAGGCCGATAAAGAAGAGCCAGGGATTGGCGAGTTCGGCGCCGGCGACCTTGAAGGAGCCGCCGTTCAGGTAACGCATATAGCAGACGCCGCCGATCGCCATGATGAAGGCGCCGAGCGAGGCGAGAATCGGCCATGGGCTCGGATCGATGATGTGGTAGTCGTGGTTCTTCTGATGCGCATCGGCCATGTGGCTATCCCCGGATGTCTTCCTCACTTCGCTCCCGGCTTAGCCGGAAACGAGCCTTGATCAAAGTTTCTTTTCAATCTTCACCGCTCCACCCTCATTCGAAGCGACAGGCTTCTGACCCTCTTTCGGGTAGAACGTATATGACAGCGTCACCGTGTGGATATCCTTCGATTCCACCGCCTTGACGATTTCAGGGTCGATATAGAACACGACCGGCATTTCCAGCTTCTCGCCCGGCTTCAGGTCCGTTTCCGTAAAGCAGAAGCACTGCACCTTGTTGAAATAGACGCCCGCTTCGCCCGGCGTGACGTTGAACACCGCCTGGCCGCGCTGGGTTTCGTTCGACCGGTTCTCGGCGACGAAATTGACCTGGATGGTTTCACCGATTCGCGGATTGACCTCGCGCTCGACGGGCTTGAAATCCCATTGCAGGCCGGGGGCGACATTGGCGTCGAAGGTGACGCGCATCTTGCGGTCGAGGACGACGCTCGACATCTGCTCGACGCGCTGGGTCGTGCCGTTATAACCGGTTACCTGGCAGAAGATGCGGTAGAGCGGCACGGCGGCATAGCTCATCGCGCCCATGCCGAAGACGAAGCTCAGGCACATCAACACGACGGCGCCGTTGTTGCGGCCCTGCTTCCTTGGTGCGGCGGCTCTTTCGCTCATCCGGCCATTCCCCCGCCGATCTTGACGATCGTGATCGCATAGAAGAGGACGACAAGACCGGCCAGCACCAGCCCGAGGGCGATGTTGCGGTTGCGGCGCGACTTCATCTGCTTTTCGGTGAGCTTGACCAGATCCATCAGTACCAACCTCCAGCGTGCGAAACCAAGACCGAAGCCAGCCGGTCGATCATCAGGGCTGAAAACACGGCGAAGAGGTAGAAGATCGAGAAGGCGAAGAGCTTCTTGGCCGGGATCATCTTCAGATCGCCGTCGGGCATCCGCCAGACGGCGATGGAACAGGTGATGAAGATCGCGCCGAGGGCGGCGGCGATGAGGCCGTAGCCGAAGCTTGCGAAACCGAGGACGGACGGCAGCACCGCGCAGACGGCGGTCAGCACCGCATAGGCGACGATCTGATGCTTGGTCACCCGCTCGCCGGCGACGTTCGGCAGCATCGGCACGCCGACGGCTTCATAATCGCGCATCTTGAACAGAGCAAGCGCCCAGAAATGCGCCGGCGTCCACAGGAAGATGATCAGAAAGAGAACGGTGCTCTCGATCGTCACCGAATTCGTCACACAGGCCCAGCCGATCATCGGCGGGAAGGCGCCGGCAGCACCGCCGATAACGATGTTCTGCGGTGTCGAGCGCTTCAGCCACATGGTGTAGATGACGGCGTAGAAGAAGATGGTGAAGGCGAGGATGCCGGCCGAGAGCCAGTTGACGGCAAGGCCGAGAATGACGACCGAAAAGCCCGACAGCACCAGGCCGAAGGCAAGCGCTTCCGACGGCGCGACGCGGCCGGCCGGGATCGGACGTTTGGCCGTGCGGCTCATGACGGCGTCGATATCGGCGTCGTACCACATGTTGAGCGCGCCCGAGGCGCCGGCGCCGACGGCGATGCAAAGGATGGCGATCAGGCCGAGAACAGGATTGATGTGGCCCGGCGCCAGCACCAGGCCGGCAAAGGCGGTGAAGACCACGAGCGACATGACCCGCGGCTTCAAGAGCTCGAAATAATCGCGCGCGCTCGCTTCCGACATTTCGCCGTCCTCTGCAAGCGCCTCGTGATTGTCGATAACCGTCATCATTCCGTCCTGAATTTCCTTACGCCGGACGCCGTTTCGAATGCGGCGTCCGGTTTTACGCACGCTTTACTTGATGCGCGGCAGCTGTTCCCACTGGTGATAGGGCGGCGGCGAAGGCAGCTGCCATTCCAGCGTCGTCGCACCCTCGCCCCACGGATTTTCGCCGGCGATGCGCTTCTTGGCGAAGGCTTCGAAGACACCGAAGAGGAAGATCAGCACACCGAAGGCCGAGATGTAGGAGCCGATGGAGGAAACATAGTTCCAGCCGGCAAAGGCATCCGGATAATCGATGTAGCGGCGCGGCATGCCGGCGAGGCCGAGGAAGTGCTGCGGGAAGAACACCAGGTTGACGCCGATGAACATGACCCAGAAATGCAGCTTGCCGACAAACTCGTTGTACATGTAGCCGGTCATCTTCGGGAACCAGTAATACCAGCCGGCGAAGATCGCAAAGACGGCGCCGAGCGACAGAACGTAGTGGAAGTGGGCCACGACGTAATAGGTGTCATGCAGCGAACGGTCAAGACCAGCATTGGCGAGCTGAACGCCGGTGACGCCGCCGACCGTGAACAGGAAGATGAAGCCGATCGCCCAGAGCATCGGCGTGCGGAACGAGATCGAGCCGCCCCACATCGTTGCGATCCAGGAGAAGATCTTCACGCCCGTCGGAACGGCGATGACCATCGTGGCGAAGACGAAGTAGCGCTGAGCATCGAGCGACAGACCGACCGTGTACATGTGGTGGGCCCAGACGACAAAGCCGACGGCGCCGATCGCGACCATGGCGTAGGCCATGCCGAGATAACCGAAGATCGGCTTTTTCGAGAATGTCGAGATGATGTGGCTGATCATGCCGAAGCCCGGCAGGATGAGGATGTAGACCTCGGGGTGACCGAAGAACCAGAACAGGTGCTGGTAGAGGATCGGGTCGCCGCCGCCTTCCGGAGAGAAGAAGGAGGTGCCGAAGTTGCGGTCGGTCAGCAGCATGGTGATGCCGCCTGCCAGAACCGGCAGCGACAGCAGCAGCAGGAAGGCGGTGATCAGCACCGACCAGGCAAACAGCGGCATCTTGTGCAGCGTCATGCCCGGGGCGCGCATGTTGAGGATCGTGGTGATGAAGTTGATCGCACCGAGGATCGACGAGGCGCCGGCAATGTGGAGCGCGAAGATCGCCAGGTCGACCGCCGGTCCGGGCGTACCGCTGGTCGCGAGCGGCGGATACATCGTCCAGCCGCCGCCGGTGCCGTAGGCGCCAGCCGGGCCTTCGACGAACATCGACAGCAGGAGCAGCGCGAAGGCCGGAACGATCAGCCAGAAGGAGATGTTGTTCAGGCGCGGGAAAGCCATGTCCGGGGCGCCGATCATGATCGGCACCATCCAGTTGGCGAAACCGCCGATCATCGCCGGCATGACCATGAAGAAGATCATGATCAGCGCGTGCGCCGTGGTGAACATGTTGAACATCTGCTTGGCGCCGTCGATGGCGGCATCGCCCTCATAGCCGTAGACCATCGAGGCCAGGCCGTGGAAGATCTGGATGCCCGGCTCCTGCAGCTCCATGCGCATGGCCACGGACAGCGCGCCGCCGATGATGCCGGCGATGATCGCGAAGATCAGGTAGAGCGTGCCGATGTCCTTGTGGTTGGTCGAGAACAGCCAGCGATTGACAAAGCTCGGCTTGTGCCCGTGATCATGGTGATCATCATGCGTGTGATCGTGAGCGTGATCATGAGAATGATCGTCGTGAGCGGAAGGTCCAGCCATTGTCCCGATCCCCTTTAATTACTGTGCTTCGGCAACGTCGACGGTCTTTGCGGGACCATCGGTTGCGGCCATGAGTGTCTTGTAGGCGCCGGGCAGGTCGCTGGCGGCTGCGGTCAGCCACTGCTTGTACTTGTCCTCGGAGACGACGCGGATGGCGATCGGCATGAACGCATGGTCCTTGCCGCAGAGCTCGGAACACTGGCCATAGAACAGGCCTTCGCGCTCGGCCCTGAACCAGGTCTCATTCAGGCGGCCCGGCACGGCGTCGATCTTGATGCCGAAGGACGGCATGGCGAAAGCATGGATGACGTCGGTCGGCGCAGACGTCACGAGAACGCGCACCGTCTTGTTGACGGGCAGCACCAGCTCGTTGTCGACGGCGAGCAGTCTGGGATAGACCGACTTGTCTTCCTTGCCGGCGGCCGCGCGATCCTGATCCTTCAACAGGTAGGAATCGAAGGCGAGCGGGCTGTCGCCCGAACCTTCATATTCATAATTCCACTGCCACTGGGTGGCGGTCGCCTTGATCGTCACGTCGGGATTTTCGGGCAGCGTCAGCTGCGCCGTCAGAAGATTGAACGAGGGAATAGCGAGGAAGAGCAGCACCAGGACCGGCCCCACGGTCCAGATGACCTCGATCAGCGTATTGTGGCTCGTGCGCGACGGAACCGGATTGGCGCTGGCGCGGAACTTGAAGCAGACGACGATGAGCAGGATCAGGACGAAGAGCGTGATCGGAACGATAAACCACAGGGTATATTGTTCGAACCAATGAATTTCCCGCATAATCGGCGTCGCCGCCGGCTGCAGCGTCGCCTGCCACGGCGTCGGCTGGTCGGCATATGTGCCGGAAGCAAAAAGCAGACAGACCAGCGCGGTCAGAGCTGCATAAGCCTTCTTCATCACCTTATTATCTCCCTCGAGCGCTTGACCTGCTAAATCGAACGCAGAATCCTTGCCATCTTCAGCGCTTCAAACCACAGTTTGGCATTTGCCGCAACAGGCAGGAGCAATTGTCTATGCGGCATTTTTGCTTAAAGCACAGGCAGGCCGAACGGCAAAACATCCCAAGTTTTTCATCGGCATATGAAAAATGCCCTTTCCGGCCGATCCGCCCACCGTACATTATTTGACAAAGGTCCAATTTCTGCCGCAGTCCCCCGGTTTTCACGGGGTGGGGCTTTTCATTTCCGGTGGGCAGCTTCAACAATAGCCGCAATGATTCGATATCCAGAGGTTTCCATGGGTTTCCGTTCCCTCGCGCGGTCGCTTCTCGTGACTGCCAGCATCGCGGCCGCAGCGACGACACCCGTCTTCGCACAGCAACCCGCCCCTTCCCCGGCCCAACCCACCACACCAGCACCGGCCGCCCCTGCCCCGGCGCAGCAGCCCCCGGCTGCCAACCCCAATATCCAGGTGACGCCCGGCCAGACGCAGCCTCAGGCGCCCGGCACGGTGAAATCCAATCACGGCGCCTGGTCGGTTGTCTGCGACAAGCCGGCCGGGGCGGCGACGGAACAATGCGCGCTGATGCAGAACGTCATCGCCGAGGACCGGCCCGAAGTCGGGCTTTCCGTCGTCGTCTTGAAGACGGCCGACCGCAAATCGAAGATCCTGCGCGTGCTGGCGCCGCTCGGCGTGCTCCTGCCAAACGGCCTCGGTCTCAATGTCGACGGCAAGGATATCGGCCGCGCCTACTTCGTCCGCTGCTTCGCCGACGGCTGTTATGCCGAAGTCGTGCTCGAGGACGAACTGCTCAAAACCTTCCGCAGCGGCGCCCAGGCAACCTTCATCGTCTTCCAGACGCCTGAGGAAGGCATTGGCATCCCCGTCGACCTCAAGGGCTTCGCCGAAGGTTTCGACGCTCTGCCTTGAGGGCGCCGGCCTCGCCCCCCATCATTTGGCCAGACCGCGACGTCTCGATTCCCCCTTCTCCCCAGCGGGGAGAAGGTGCCCGTAGGGCGGATGAGGGGGCCGGCGACGCAGGTCTTTCCAATAGCGCCCGTGCGCACCGGCGAATAGGATTTCGTGAAGGTTGCGCCGTGTGGCCCCCTCATCCGCCTGCCGGCACCTTCTCCCCGAGGGGAGAAGAGATATGCCGCGCGCTTCCTCGTCCCACTCTCTGGGGGCATCCGTCTCTTGGAGATTATCCTACAGGCAAAGAATAATTCCACCGCAGGGCTTCACTCTTTATCATCAGGAGCCCTATCTAAGGCGCAAGCGCATTCCCGACCGCATGCCCATTGGAGCCAAACCATGACCACCGATCTCCTGACGCTTTTCGATGCCGACGAAGCCATAATGCGTGGTCTTGTCGCCCAGGCGCTCGCCGGCGCCGATGACGGCGAGCTGTTCATCGAGCATGCCCAGGCCGAGGCACTGACCTTCGACAATGGCCGGCTGAAGGGCGGCAGCTTCAATACGGAACAGGGTTTCGGGCTCCGCGCCGTTGCCGGCGAAGCCGTGGGTTATGCCCATGCCGGCGATCTCTCAGTGGCGGCGCTGAAGCGGGCGGCCGATGCGGTCGGCGCGGTGACGCGCGGCTATTCCGGCACCTATGCCGCCGCTCCCCAGGGCACCAACAAGAAATTCTACGGCGACCAGAACCCGATCGGCCAGCCGAGTTTCGAGGAGAAGGTCAAGGTCCTGCAGGATATCGACGCCTATCTCAGAGGCAAGGACGACAAGGTGCGGCAGGTAACCGCCTCGGTCGCGGCGAGCTGGCAGGTCGTCGACATCCTGCGCGCCGACGGCCATCGTGTCCGCGACATTCGGCCGATGACGCGCATCAACATTTCCGTCGTGGTCGGCGACGGCGAGCGGCAGGAAAGCGGCTCCTATGGCAGCGGCGGGCGCATCGGCTTCGGCGATTTCATTGCCGAGGGCAGCTGGCAATATGGCGCCGACGAGGCGCTGCGCCAGGCGCTGGTCAATCTGGAAGCGATCGATGCGCCGGCCGGCACGATGGACGTCGTTCTCGGCTCCGGCTGGCCGGGGGTGATGCTGCACGAGGCGGTCGGCCACGGGCTGGAAGGCGATTTCAACCGCAAGAAGACATCGGCCTTTGCAGGTCTTCTCGGCCAGATCGTCGCCGCGCCAGGCGTTACCGTCGTCGATGACGGCACGATAGACAACCGCCGCGGCTCGATCACCATCGACGACGAAGGCACGCCGTCCGGCTACAACGTGCTGATCGAGAACGGCAAGCTCGTCGGCTACATGCAGGACCGGCAGAATGCCCGGTTGATGGGCATGGCGCCCACCGGCAACGGCCGCCGCCAGGGCTATGCGCATGTGCCGATGCCGCGCATGACCAACACCTATATGCTCGGCGGCGACAAGACGCCTGAGGAAATCATCGCCTCGGTGAAGAAGGGCATCTATGCCGTTTCCTTCGGCGGTGGCCAGGTCGATATCACCTCCGGCAAATTCGTCTTCGGCTGCACCGAGGCCTATCTGATCGAGAACGGCAAGCTCGGCGCGCCGATCAAGGGCGCGATGCTGATCGGCAACGGCCCGGACGCGATGAAGCGGGTGTCGATGATCGGCAACGACATGAAGCTCGATACCGGCATCGGCAATTGCGGCAAGGCCGGTCAATGGGTTCCGGTCGGCGTCGGCCAGCCGCATCTGCGCATGGATCAGGTCACCGTCGGCGGCACGCAGACCTGAGGCGGGGAGGAAACCGATGGCGGAGATCGAAATCAGAGCCTTTGCCGCCGGCGACGCTGATGACGTGCTGTCGGTGATCCTGCCGATCCAGCGCGAGGAGTTCGGCATCGACATCACAGCCGATGCGCAGCCGGATCTCAGGGTCATCCCGGATTTCTACCAGTCCGGCAAAGGGCAGTTCTGGGTCGCTGTCAAGGACGGCGCGATCGTCGGCACGCTTGGGCTGAAGGACATCGGCAACAATCAGGCGGCGCTGCGCAAAATGTTCGTCGCCACCGAGGTTCGCGGCCGCGAACACGGCGTGGCGGCGCGGCTTCTCCAGCGTCTGTTCGATCACGCCAGAGATGCCGGCCTAACCGATATCTTCCTCGGCACGACGGACAAATTCGTCGCCTCCCATCGCTTCTACGAGAAGAACGGCTTTGTCGAGATCGCCAAGAGCGCCCTGCCCCGGGCCTTCCCGCTGATGGCAGTGGACAGCAAGTTCTACCGCTATAAGGTCGCCTGACGAAAGAGAATGTCGTTCCGAAAACCTTCGGCGGGTTTCGGTCTTAGGCTTTCGGCAGTTTCGCCACCGTTCTTTCAACCTTGCCCAGCAAGCTTCTCAGTTCGGGCTCGCGGACGAAAGCAGCGGCTTCGAACGGCGGGAGCCATCGGCTGTTTCGTTGTTTTTCCTCCGGAAACTTCTCGTCTATTTTTTCGGCTTGCAAGAGATGGACCTGAACGACGGAAGGAACGCGTTCACCGTTGGCCAGCGTCTTGATATAGGTGTAGAAGCCAAAGGGGCGCTTCCTGGCCTTACCCTTCACCCCGCCCTCTTCCCAAGCCTCGCGCTCGGCAACCTGGTGGGGTGCGAGCTTCGCAATAGGCCAGCCCTTGGGAATGACCCAGCGGCCGCTGTCGCGCGATGTGATCAGGAGAACCTCAACCAAGTTGTCGCCGACTTTTCGATAACAGATCGCAGCAAACTGCTCGATTGCTTCCCCCCTCAAGAGCTGATCGGTCGCGCCTGCCAGCCGGCCGAGATAGGATCTAGCTTTCTTCGGCATTGGCTTCAGCCGCCGCGGGCCGGCCATCATTAGTGGCGGAAGCCATGGTAATCTCCTGAGCGATAGATCAATCGTGAAAAGAAGCTTGGGACGCTGAACAAGGTTTGGGCGCCGCCAATGTTCCTCAACTATATCTCTACTTCAAGGGCGGCGCTGTCACAAATCTGTCATAAACTGAAATTCACCCCTATCACTTCAATGGGATACGGTTTAGGACGGCTTGTCGCCTATAGCGCAGACCAAAGATCACGAGGTGTTCATGCTGGGTTGGTTTCGAAAGTTGATGCCGCGCGAAGACCGGTTCTTCGTCCTTTTCGAACAACATTCCAGAAGGATCGTCGACGCCGCACAGGCTCTGGACAGGTTGCTGTCGGGAGTAGAGATCGAGCATCAATGCGAAACGATCGTGCGGTTGGAAGATCAGGCCGACGATATAACGCGCGAAGTCATGCAGGCCGTCCGGCGGAGCTTCATCACACCTTTCGATCGTGGAGACATCAAGGATCTCATCCAATCCATGGATGATGCGATCGACATGATGCACAAGACCGTCAAGACCATCCGGCTCTTCGAGCAGACCAGCTTCGATCCGGGGATGCAGGAGATGGGCAAGACGGTTGTGGAAGCTGCCAATCTCATCTCCGAGGCCATTCCGTTGCTTGATCGCATGAGCGCCAATGCGCCGCGGCTTTCTGCCATCGTCGAGCAGGTCACGCGGGTGGAAGGGCGCTCCGACGAGTTGCACGAGCAGGGACTCAAGGATCTGTTTCGTCGGCACGGCGCCGGCAATGCGATGGCCTATATGATCGGCAGCGAGATCTACGGCGAGCTGGAGAAGGTGGTCGACCGTTTCGAGGACGTCGCCAACGAAATCAGCGGCATCGTGATCGAGAATGTCTGATGGACGCCGCCCTCGCTCTTCCGCTTCTTGTCGGCCTGATCGGCGTCGCGCTGCTGTTCGATTTTCTCAATGGCCTGCATGATGCGGCCAATTCGATCGCAACAATCGTCTCGACACGTGTCCTGAGGCCGCAATATGCGGTCTTCTGGGCGGCATTCTTCAATTTCATCGCCTTCCTGTTCTTCGGGCTGCATGTGGCCGAGACGCTCGGGACCGGCATCATCGATCCGGCGATCGTCACACCGCAGGTGATTTTCGCGGCCCTGATCGGCGCCATCGTCTGGAATGTCGTGACCTGGATCTTCGGCATTCCCTCCAGTTCATCCCATGCCCTGGTCGGCGGGCTGGTCGGTGCGGGCCTTGCCAAAACGGGGTTGAGCTCGATCGTCTGGAGCGGTCTTCTCAAGACCGCCGCCGCCATCGTCATGTCGCCGATGATCGGTTTTCTCCTGGCACTGTTCCTCATACTGGCGGTGACCTGGATCTTCATCCGGCAGACGCCGTTTGCCGTCGACCGATCCTTCCGTTTCCTGCAGTTCGTGTCGGCGTCGCTCTATTCACTCGGCCATGGCGGCAATGACGCCCAGAAGACCATGGGCATCATCGCCGTGCTTCTTTACTCGCAGGGCTATCTCGGCGGCAACTTCCACGTGCCGCTCTGGGTGGTGATTTCCTGCCAGGCGGCGATGGCGCTCGGCACCTTGTTCGGCGGCTGGCGCATCGTCCATACGATGGGCTCGAAGATCACCAGGCTGAACCCGATGCAAGGATTCTGCGCCGAAACGGGCGGCGCCTTGACGCTGTTCGGCGCCACCTGGCTCGGCATCCCCGTTTCAACCACCCATACGATTACCGGCGCAATCATCGGCGTCGGCGCCGCCCGGCGCGTGTCCGCCGTCAGATGGGGGCTTGCCGGCAACATCGTGATTGCTTGGATCATCACCCTGCCGGCCGCGGCGATAATATCGGCGCTTTCCTTCTGGCTGGTGACCGGCTTGAGCAAAATCTTCTGATGTCGCTCCCGATTTCTTACCAGCGCGGCTGAAACCGCCACTTCCGCTCGATCGCCGCGGCGAGGTCGATGTCGTTGCGGTGAGCAAACAGCATGAGGTGACCGAGCAGGTCGGCAGTCTCGTCTGCCAGATCGCGCCTGCTATCCTCAGGAGAGCGGCCCTTCGCACGGCCCCGACCGGTCAGCCGGTTCCAGGCCTGGGTGAGCTCTCCCATTTCCTCCTGCAGTTTCAACAGGAACGAGTCGGCATCTCGCTCGATGCCATTGGCGGCGACATGGGCAGAGGAAGCGGCTTCGAACTGGTCGGCGAGACGGCGCAGCATCAATGTTCTCCTTTTGTTTATGGAGAAGACGCTGATTCCCGCTGCTTGTCCAGATTGGAATATGGCGACCGCGATTAGCTGTGATCGGGCAGCAGCATGCAATCATAGGAACGCTGTTTCAGCGCATCGCAGGCGGAGACGGCGGCGTCCCTGCTGGCGAAACCGACGAAGCGGGCGCGATAGATCCTGTTCGCCCCCTGTCCGACAGCCTCGGTATAGGGCGAGGCGGAGACCAGCGGCGCGCCGCCTTCCGACTGTGCCTGGGCAAGAAGCGCCCGCGCCGCATCGGCACTCGGTGCCGCCGAAATCTGGATCTGCCAGGTTCCATCGGCTTTCCCGGCCGAAGCCTTGCCGCTCTTGCCGGCATTCAGGATCTCGTCCATCGCGACAGGACGCTCCAGCGGCACGACGGCGTCATCGGCATAAGCCAGGGTCTTCGCTGCGAGATCTTCGTCAGGGCGCGGCGCGTTCGCCGGCACCGGAACGTCGGATGCATCGGCGGCGGACGCGACTTCGACCGGCTCCCTGGCGCCGACGCTTGCCATCAGCCTGGCGCCGCCGGATGACGAGGCGCGGCCGAGATAGCGGTCGAGCAGCGCTTCCATCCTGGCGTCGCGGCTGCGGGCGGTGCGGCCGCCGAGCACGACGCCGACGACGCGTCGGTTGCCGTCCTTGACGGCGCTGACGAGATTGAAGCCCGAGGCGTTGGTATAACCGGTCTTGATGCCGTCCATGCCCTGGTAGCGGTACATGAGGTTGTTGTGGCCGCGCACGGTCTTGCCGCGGAAATTGAAGCTCGCCATCGAAAACAGACGGTATTCATTGGGATAGTTCTTCATCAGCGCCACGCCGAGCGTCGACATGTCGCGCGCAGTCGTCACCTGGCTGCTGTTCGGCAGGCCCGATGCGTTGACGAAGACGGTACGGCTCATGCCGAGCTGGCGGGCTTTGGCCGTCATCATCCGGGCGAAACCACTCTCCGAGCCGCCGAGCTTCTCGGCCATGGCGGCAGCGGCGTCATTGGCGGATTTGACGATCATGCCGTACACCGCCTCGCGCACGGTGATGGTGCCGCCCGCCTTGACGCCGAGCTTGGTCGGCGGCCGCGCGGCAGCGTATTTCGACATTTTGATCGGCGTATCCCAGGCGATCTTGCCGCGTTTCAGCGCCTCGAAGGTGAGATAGAGCGTCATCATCTTCGTCAGCGAGGCCGGATGGTTCAGCGTATCGGCGTTTTCGGACGCCAGCACCTTGCCGGTCCGGGCATCGAGGATCAGCGAGGCGCTGCCCGCAAGAGCCGCAAGCGGCGCCGAAACGGCCAGCGTTACGGTCAAAACAGCCTCCAATAGCTTTCTCATGGAATCCCCCTGATGCGCTGGCTCTCGATCGGGCCGGCCATGTGTCGTAATGTGACAGAAGCCGCAAGTTTGGCGCGACTTTGCGGCAACGCCTACCATTTTTCTAGCCTTTTCATCGTCTTGGTTAACAAAAAACGAAAGAAGCTGTGCGAAATCGGGATTCAGTAAGGCTTAAACTGCGGTTGCTAGTTTGGCGTAAGAGGCAATGAGCGGCGCATGACGGGGCAATTGAAGCGACTGGCAAAACGGGCGGCGATCGGCGCCGGGCTCGAGGCATCCTGGCTGATCGCTGCGGCCGGCCTGATGCGGCAGGCGCGCGGGCGCGGAGTCGTCTTCACGCTGCATCATGTCCGCCCGCACGAGCCCCAAGCCTTTGCGCCGAATGCGCATCTCGAAATCACCCCGCACTTTCTCGATGCGGCGCTGCGGCGGCTGACGCGCGACGGCTATCGCTTCGTGCGGCTCGACCAGCTGCCGGCGCTGTTGGCCGAGCCCGAGGGCGGCAAGCCGTTTGCGGCCTTTACCCTCGACGACGGCTACATCAACAACATGGAACATGCACTGCCGGTGTTCGAGCGGCATCGGGCGCCTTTCACGGTGTTCGTCACCAAGGGTTTTGCCGAAGGTTCCCACAGCATCTGGTGGGAAACGCTCGCCGTCCTGTTGCGCCAGACAAAAGAAATCCGCTTCGATTTCGGCCGCGGCAGCGAGCGGCTGGCGCTCGACGGGCCGCGGCAACAATGGGAGGCCTTCGACCGTTTCGCCCGTTATATCCACCGCTACGACGAGGCGCGCGCCGTGGCGACCCTCGATATGCTGGCCCGGGAAAAAGGCATCGAGCCGACCGATATCGTGCGCGATCTGGTGATGGGACCGGCGCAATTGCAGCGGCTCGCCCGACGTCCGCTTGCAGCGCTCGGCGCCCATACGATCAGCCATCGCGCCCTTGCCCGGCTCTCGGAGGCCGAAGCGCGGATCGAGATGGAGGCTTCGGCCGATTACGTCGAGGCGCTGACCGGCGTCCGTCCCGCCGCGATCGCCTATCCCTACGGCACGCCGGAAGCGGCGACCGGCCGCGAGGCGGCGATTGCCAGCCGGCTGGGCTTTTCGGTCGCGGTCACGACTCAGCCGGGACTGCCGGCGGCGGACAAGACCGGCTATCTCCCGCGCATGTCGCTGAACGGCTACTACCAGAGGCGGCGCTACGTCGCGGCGCTTGCCTCCGGCATTCCGCTGAAACTGATGGGCCGGTAGAGGGTAAGTTAAGGATACATCCGCACCTTTTCCCAGGCCCCGACTGGGGACGGGCGGCGGAATTCGATGCGGTCATGCAGGCGGAAATTCTGATCCTTCCAGAATTCGATCGAGGTCGGGCGGATGCGGAAGCCCGACCAATAGGGAGGCCGGGGTATCTCGCCAATCGCGTAGCGGGCGGTGTATTCGGCCACCGCCTTCTCCAGCGCGAATCGGCTTTCGAGCGGACGCGATTGTTTGGAGGCCCAAGCGCCGATGCGGCTGCCGCGCGCCCGCGTCTTGAAATAGGCGTCGGCTTCGGCGTCGCTCACGATCTCGACGGGCCCGCGCAGCCGCACCTGGCGGCGCAGGCTTTTCCAGTGGAAACACATGGCCGCTTTCTTCTGCCCCAAGATTTCGCGACCTTTCTGGCTCTCGAAATTGGTGTAGAAGACAAAACCGTCATCGTCGAATCCCTTCAGGAGCACCATGCGGACATTGGGAAGACCATGCTCATCGACCGTTGCCAGCGCCACGGCATTGGGATCGTTCGGTTCGGAGGCCTCCGCTTCCTTCAGCCATTCGGCAAAGAGCTTGAAGGGCTCGCCACTTTCGGTAAAGTCACCGCTTGTTAACTCGTTTGCCGACATATTGGTTCAAATGCCCCGGATTATTCAAAACTCGCCCAGCTTTTGATAACTGGACAGGACGCAGGGTGGAAGTCATAGCAAAGTCATATCGCCATACAAAGGGCCTGCGGCAACGCAGCAGCGTCTTCCTGGTTGTCGGCGCCGCAATGCTGTCGCTTTCCGGCTGCCTTGCCGGCGGGATGGATTTCTTGAGCGAAGCCAAGGTCGACCGGTCGGTGGCCACCGGCACCGTGCCGCAGACGCCGCCGAGCACCGACACCCTCTCGGACGAGATGACAGTGCGCAATGCCGTGACTTCGGCCGATGTGCACAAGCTCGAAGGCCAGCCGCTTCCCTGGGCGAATGCATCGACCGGCAGCGCCGGCGTCATCGATACGATCGTCGAAAACAACGAATCGGGCCAGGTCTGCCGGCAGTTCCGCACGACGCGGCATTCCTATGTCGGCATCGCCAAATTCTACGGCAAGACCTGCCTCGTCGGCGGCGGCAATTGGCAGCTGCTGAGCTTCCAGCCGGAAAGCTAGTTCCGGCGGGAAAGTTAATTTCCGGCGGGAAATTTGATCTGCCAGAACCGATTCGGCGCGTGACAGGTTAACGGCGGCCGGCTTTGTCGTGAATGCTTAGCAAAGAGCTAACCATTTACGCCAAAACACTCCCCATCCCTCCCCAGAAATAAGAAGTGATTAGCAACTCGGCCGCACGATCGGTGTCGAGAGTGGCTCTCCCTGCCTTTGCGGCCGGTGGCACCTCACATGTTGATATTGGACTTCGATATTGGGCGGGGATGCCGGGCAAGGACAGGCGCCCGCATCGCAACACCGGCGGTTTTGACATGCGCGATCCTTACAAAATTCTGGGCGTCAAGCGCGACGCGGCGGCGGACGAGATCAAGGCGGCCTGGCGCAACATGGCCAAAGCAGCCCATCCCGATCACAATCAGGGCGATCCGACGGCGACGGCCCGGTTCGCCGAGATCGGCCGCGCCTACGAAACGCTGAGAGATCCGCGCAAACGCAGCCTGTTCGACAATGCCGTGCGGATGGCGGAAGCCAAGAAGCAGGAACAGACGATCATGCAGCAGCGCCAGGCCGCGCGTGAGGCGGCGGCTCGCGCCAAGGCGGCACAGGCCAATGCCGAGCGGGTGATGGAAGAGCTTGCCCGGGCTGCCCAGAAGGCCGCGGCCGACGGCCAGCGACAACAGGCCGGCGCCGGCGAAGGCGCCGAGGAGATGGTGGAGCGCATTTTCGGCGCGCAGGCGCGCGCTGCGGCGGGCGGCCAGGCGCAAGGCCGCGCCCAGCAGGCCCCGAACCAGCAGGCCCAGAATCAGCAAACACAGGGCCAGACACAGGCCGAAGCGGGCAAGCGCATGGATGGCGAGGCCGCCGAAGCCGACGAGGAACCCGGCGAGACGTCAAATAATGCCGGCACCAACCTGTCGCTGCCGCTCAGCATTCTGACATCGCTGGTGCGCCGTTTCACCGGCGCCAAGGATACCGGCCTCGAGAAAGCGCCCGACGAGGTGACGACGGCGACGGTCACGATCGACGACGTGCTGAAGAGCGGCTGGATCACCGCATCTCTGCCGGAGGGCCGCGAAATCGGCTTCGCGCTGCCGGCCGGCACCACGGATGGTCATGAGCTCCGGCTCAAGGGACAGGGCTTCAAGCTGCCGGGCATGCAGCGCGGCGATGCCGTCGTCAATATCCGCATCGCCCCCGATCCGCGCTTCACCGTCGATGGTTTCGACCTGCACGCCGTGCTGCCGATCAGCATCGAAAATGCCGTGCTCGGCACCGAGGCCCGTATCGACGGCCCGGCCGGGCCCTTGAACATCACCGTTCCCGCATGGTCGGGCTCGGACAAGACGATCGCGATTCCCGGTCAGGGGTTGCCGCGGGAAGACGGCAGCAGAGGCGATCTCGTCGTCGAATTGCGCATCATCCTGTGGGAAAAACCCGACGACAAGATCACCGATCTCATGCGGAGCATGCGCGAAGGCCTGTTCCTGTGAAATTTTTATGACATTCGCACCCTTTGTTACGATCCCTAACAGTTGATGATCCAGGCCAAGCTTGAACCGATTAACGGCCTATGCCATAGGCAGGATCGATCAGAATCCTAGGGAGCAAAATATGGCTCAAGCATCCGGCCTCATGGCAGGCAAACGCGGCGTCATCATGGGTGTCGCCAACAATCGTTCGATTGCGTGGGGTATTGCCAAGGCCATTCATGCGCAGGGCGGAGAAGTTGCGCTCACCTATCAAGGCGATGCGCTGAAGAAACGGGTCGAGCCGCTTGCAGCCGAAATCGACGCGACGCTCGTCGGTCACTGCGATGTCGCCGACGAATCCACTATCGACGCGGTTTTCGAAAATGTCGAAAAGCTGTGGGGCAAGATCGATTTCCTCGTGCACGCCATCGGCTTTTCCGACAAGGACGAGCTGACCGGCCGCTACATCGACACATCGCCGGACAATTTCACCAAGACGATGCAGATTTCCGTCTACTCCTTCACCTCGGTCGCACGCCGCGCCGAGAAGCTGATGACGGAAGGCGGCTCAATGCTGACGCTGACCTATTACGGCGCCGAAAAGGTAATGCCGAATTATAATGTCATGGGCGTCGCCAAGGCCGCGCTCGAAGCGAGCGTCAAATATCTCGCCGTCGACCTCGGACCGCAGAACATCCGCGTCAACGCCGTTTCGGCCGGGCCGATCAAGACGCTCGCCGCCTCCGGCATCGGCGATTTCCGTTATATCCTGAAGTGGAACGAATATAACGCCCCGCTGCGCCGCACCGTCACCATCGAGGAAGTCGGCGATGTCGGCCTCTATCTGCTGTCCGACCTGTCGCGTTCGGTCACCGGCGAAGTGCACCACGCCGATAGCGGCTATCATGTCATCGGCATGAAAGCGGTCGACGCGCCGGACATCTCGGTCGTCAAGGACTAAGTCCCCCGGAGTCGAGACCGTGCTCATCTACGTGATCAGACACGGTCAAACCGACTGGAATGCCGAGCGCCGCCTGCAGGGCCAGAAAGACGTGCCGATGAATGCCATCGGCCTGGAACAGGCCCGGCAGAACGGCATCGCACTGGCCGAGATTCTCGGCGAGACGGTCGGCGAATTCGATTTCGTCGCAAGCCCGCTCGGACGCACGCGCGCAACGATGGAAATCATGCGCGCCGCCATGGGCCTGCCGCCGCTTGCCTATCGCACCGATCCGAGACTGGTGGAGATTTCCTTCGGCGACTGGGAGGGCTCGACGCTCAAGGAGCTGAAGGCGACGCAGGCCGAGCGGGTGGCGGAGCGCAATGCCTCAAAATGGGATTTCATCCCGCCCGGCGACGATGCGGAGAGCTACGAAATCCTCTCCTGGCGCACCGGCGCATGGCTGCAATCGGTCGAGCGTCCGACCGTCTGTGTCACCCATGGCGGCGTCATCCGCACGCTGTTCCAGGCGATTGCCGACCTGCCGAAGAGCACCGCCGCCGAAGGCGGCATTCCACAGGACCGGATCGTCAGGATCGATACGAGCGAGCGGACGATCGTTTGGCTGTAAGGCTGGGTTTGCCTTGCCCCTCATCCGTCTGCCGGCACCGACCGGGGTCGAGTCACGGGTCTCGACCCGTCCTTCGGACCCCCGCCTGCGGGGAGAAGGGACAAGCCGCGAACTCTCGGTTCCCCGCTGAGCTCTCGTGGGCTCTTGAAGTCTGCCTACTTAACAATATCGAGATCGTTGATGACGCGCTTGCCGTCGACCTCGGTGTAGAAGACGATGACCTTCACGCCGGCTTCGAGGCCGTCGAAATTGAATTCCTCAGGCGCCTGATAGGTCTTGCCGTCGTCGAGCGTCAGCACGAGATTGGCCGTGTCGACCTTCTTGATCGTCGCCTCGACATCGGCGCTCTCGGCAAAACCGCTCATCGGCGACAGGAAACTAGCTGTGGCCAAAAGCGTGGCGACGACGAAACGCATGGCAACAATCCTCTTGAAACGCTGCACGAGAACACTGGCCACAGATAATCTCCTGAATATGGCGAAAATTGCCCGTAAGGATGGCTTTTCCCGCCCAATTGATGAATGGCATTTTAAACATAATCAAGACGCTGCGTTAACCACGCCTTTTCCTTCGGGCTTGGTGACGGCTCTCCCGTTGCACCGGACGGAAACAGCATTTCCGCAGCTGCCGGTTTGACGCAAAGAAAGGCTTTTGCCTCGGCGGTTTTTTTGGCCTATGAGTGTCGCGCCTTTTCAAGCAATGGCGCGGCCGGCGGCGACCGGCGCTCAGGCGCCGCCGTGGGAACACATGTCGCACAATACATTCGGTCACCTCTTCCGCGTAACCACCTGGGGCGAAAGCCATGGTCCGGCGCTCGGCTGCGTCGTCGACGGCTGCCCTCCCGGCCTGCGCTTTACGCTTGCCGACCTGCAGGTCTGGCTCGACAAGCGCAAGCCCGGCCAGTCCCGCTTCGTCACGCAGCGGCGCGAGGATGATCTCGTGAAGGTGCTGTCCGGCGTCATGCTCGATGCCGACGGCGAGACGATGACGACGACAGGCACGCCGATCTCAATGCTGATCGAGAACACCGACCAGCGCTCCAAGGATTATGGCGAGATCGCCCGGCAATATCGCCCCGGCCATGCCGATTATACCTACGACCTCAAATACGGCATTCGCGACTATCGCGGCGGCGGCCGCTCCTCGGCGCGCGAGACCGCAGCCCGGGTTGCCGCCGGTGGCATCGCCCGCCTCGTCGTGCCGGATGTCACCGTGCGCGGCGCGCTGGTGCAGATCGGCAAGCACAAGATCGACCGCAGCAACTGGGACTGGGACCAGGTCGGGCAGAACCCGTTCTTTTCTCCCGACGCGGCGATCGTGCCGGTCTGGGAGGAATATCTCGATGGCATCCGCAAGGCGGGCTCCTCGATCGGCGCGGTCGTCGAAGTTATCGCCGAAGGCGTGCCCGCCGGCCTCGGCGCGCCGATCTATTCGAAGCTCGACCAGGATATCGCCTCGCTGCTGATGTCGATCAATGCCGTCAAGGGTGTGGAGATCGGCAATGGTTTTGCCGCCGCCGAAACCTCAGGCGAAGACAATGCCGACGAGATGCGCATGGGCAATGACGGAACGCCGATCTTCCTTTCCAACAATGCCGGCGGTATTCTCGGCGGGATCTCGACCGGACAGCCGATCGTGGCGCGTTTCGCCGTTAAGCCGACCTCGTCGATCCTGACCGAACGCCAATCGATCGACGCCGATGGCAAGAATGTCGACGTGCGCACCAAGGGCCGGCACGACCCCTGCGTCGGCATTCGCGCCGTGCCGATCGGCGAGGCGATGGTCGCCTGCGCCATTGCCGATCATTATCTTCGCGACCGCGGCCAGACAGGCCGTCTGAAATAGGAGCGTCCATGTCTTACGATCAGAAGCGCGTCGTCGACGCCATCAGGGCCTTCGAGGCCGGCGAAATCGTCGTCGTCATGGACGACAATGACCGCGAGAACGAGGGCGATTTGATCGTCGCCGCCGTCCACACCACGCCGGAGAAGATGGCCTTCATCGTGCGCCACACCTCAGGCATCGTCTGCGCACCCATGCCGAAGGAAGAGGCCAAGCGCCTCAACCTCAACGCGATGGTGGCGGAAAACGATTCGGCCCACACGACCGCCTTCACCGTCTCGGTGGATTTCAAGCACGGTACGACGACCGGCATCTCGGCCGACGACCGGACGTTGACGGTGCGCAACCTCGCCAATCCGAATGTCGGGGCCGCCGATTTCGTCCGTCCCGGCCATATCTTCCCGCTGGTATCGCGCGAAGGCGGCGTGCTGATGCGCTCGGGCCATACGGAAGCGGCCGTCGATCTCTGCCGGCTCGCCGGCCTGCCGCCGATCGGCGTCATCTCCGAACTGGTCAATGACGACGGCACCGTCACCCGCGGGCCGCAGGTTGTCGATTTCGCCGAGAAGCACGGGCTGAAGCTCGTCTCCGTCGCCGACCTCATCGCTTATCGCCAGCGCAAGGAAACGCTGGTCGAGCACGGCGCGAGCTTCGACATCGACACGCCGTTCGGCAAGGCCAAGGCCCACACCTATGCCCTGCCCTGGGACCCGATGCAGCATCTCGCTGTCGTCTTCGGCGACATCCGCGACGGCGTCGACATTCCGGTGCGCCTGCATCCGGAAAATGTTGCCGAGGATCTTTTCGGCAAGAAGAGCCCGGTCGATTTCTACATGGAGAAGATCGCTGCGGAAGGGCGCGGCGTCATCGTCTATCTGCGCGAAGGCTCCGTCGGCGTCGGCCACTACGACAACGGCCGCAAGGCCCGCAACCAGGGCCGCGAAGCCCATACCGAGGCGCAGACGCGCGAGAGCGAATGGCTGGAAATCGGCCTCGGCGCCCAGATCCTCAAGGACCTCGGCGTCAGCTCGATCAAGCTGCTCACCAGCCGTGAAAGGCATTATGTCGGGCTGGAAGGGTTTGGGATCAAAATCAGCAAGACGGAGATCTGCTGAGTGTAGCCAGCGATGGCAAGAGAAAGACCCCTCCCCAACCCCTCCCCACAAGGGGGAGGGACTAACCCGCTGCCGGGTCCTGCCGCCGAAATGCGCTTCCACATGTTGGCGTCGTCAGGAATGAAACTCGACGGGGCGCCACGCAGCAGCCCCTCCCCCTTGTGGGGAGGGGTTGGGGAGGGGTTTTCGCGGAGAACGCTGCGCCTGCCGCGAAGGTGTTACCCTCTCCACCCCTCCAAAAGCACCACCTTCTCCACCCCCGCAAACCGCGCCACCCGCTCCAGTTCCGCCTCCAGCCGCTCCAGCCGCCCGGCAGAAGGCTTCACGCCCGGCTCCAGCCAGAGCCGCCTGACATCGAGCGTCGATTTCTTCCGGTCGGCCTTCATGTCGATGCGGCCGATCAGCCTGTCGCCTTCGAGCAGCGGGAAGACGTAATAGCCATATTCGCGCTTCGGCTCGGGCACGAAAACCTCGATGCGGTAGAAGAAGCCGAACAGGCGTTCGGTGCGGTTGCGGTCGCGGATCATCGGGTCGAAGGGGCTGAGCACGCGGATGCGGGGCGGAGCATCGGGATGGCTGTCGAGCGTCGAGAGAAAGTCGGCAAAGGCCCAGGATGGCCGTGCCTTGGCCCCGAGCGCCGGCTCGATCAGCACTTCGGTCAGTTCGCCGCGATGGGCTGATACCCAGGTCTTGGCCTCGTCCGGCGAGACCAGGTTCCAGAAGGCTGCGATCTCGCCGTGGGTGGCAAAACCGAGGCGGGCAAGCGCGCTGCGGCAGGCCCAGTCGACGAAGTCTTCGCGGCTCACCTCCGGCTCGCGGAATTCGGCCGGGATGACACGCTCGGTCAGATCATAGATCTTCTGGAAATTCGACCGGCCGGCGATGGCGAACTTGCCGGTGTGCCAGAAATATTCGAGCGCCGTTTTGTTCGGATGCCAGTTCCACCAGCCGCCGGACACATGGCCATCGGCCTTGACGTCGCGCGCCAGCATCGCGCCGTCGCGCCGCACACGTTCATAGGTCTCCTCGAAAGCCGCCTCGAAACCCTCGCCGCGCCACTTGCGCCAGCGCTCGACGAGGACTTTCTCCTGGTGGCGGAACTTGTGCTTCCAATAGACGAAGAAGGCGCTGGGCAGAATGGAGGCGTCGTGCGTCCAGTGCTCGAACAGCGCGCGCTCCTTTTCGAGCAGCGCCTTCAGATGCTCGCGCCGATAGGTCTGGTTGCGGGAAAACAGGATCTGATGATGCGCCCGCTCCACCGTCTGGATGCTGTCCACCTGGACGAAGCCGAGATCGTGGATCAACTGCAGCAGGCCGGCCTTGGTCAAGGCGCGGTTCGGTGGGGCGCTGAGACCCTGCTTGGCAAGAAAGACGCGGCGGGCATCGGAATTGGAAAGCAGATTCGTCATGGCCGTATCATAACGCGGAAAATCTTCCTAGCCACCCGATATCGACAGCGCGATTTGCTCTTTGTAGAAGCACTGCTATCAGGTTGGCGCCAATGGCTGCGTCTGCGGCGCGGCTGCCCCTCACCCTAACCCTCTCCCCGTTCTGACGGGGAGAGGGGACCTGCCCTGCGAGAGGCTGGTGGGGAACCGAGAGGTCGCCGCATGGCCCCTTCGCCCCGCAAGCGGGGAGAAGGTGGCGGCAGCCGGATGAGGGGCTGGTCTCGCAGATCTGCCCATTGATGGCGCTTTCCAGCGTCGCCGGATACGAGGGACTGCTTTGAACATTCAATTCGAAAGCGCGGGTGTCAGTTTCGGGGCGCGGGTGGCGCTGGAGCCGCTGACGCTTGGCATCAGCGGCAAACGCATCGGCGTCATCGGGCTGAACGGTTCGGGCAAGACCACCTTTGCGCGGCTGATCAACGGGCTGACCAAGCCGACTACTGGCCGCGTCATGGTCAACGGCCGCGACACGGCCGACGAGAAGACTGTTGGCGCCGATGTCGGCTTCATCTTCCAGTCGCCGCAGAACCAGATCATCCTGCCGATCGTCAAGGACGACATCGCCTTCGGGCTGAAGCGGCGCGGCTTCAGCAAGGCTGAGATCGAGGCAAGGGTCCAAGGCGTGCTGGCCCGCTTCGGCGCCGAGGCGCTGGCCGATCGCCGGGCGCACGAGCTTTCCGGCGGCGAGCTCCAGCTGGCGGCGCTCTGCTCGGTGCTGGCGACCGGCCCGGGCATTCTCATCCTTGACGAGCCGACCAACCAGCTCGACCTCAAAAACCGGGCGCTGGTCGAGAGGATCATCGCCGGACTGCCGGAAAGCGCCATCGTCATCACCCACGACCTTGAGCTGATTGCCGGTTTCGATCGGGTGCTCGTGTTTCACGAAGGGCGGCTTGCCGCCGATGCGCCTGCGGCCGAAGCGGTCGCCCGCTATCGGGAGATCGCCGCCTGATGCAGACACTCTACGTCGAAGGCAACAGCCCGATGCACCGGCTTTCGCCACGGGCAAAGCTCCTGTCGCTGACGGCCTTCGCCATCCTGCTGTTCATCGGCCACAATCTCCTCCTGCTCTCGGGCGCCGTGCTGGTGGCGGCGGTGCTCTACGGCACGGTCGGCCTGCCGCTCGGCGAGGCGTTGCGACGGCTGCGGCCGATCTTCCTGACGATTGCGGTCGTCGCCCTCTTCAACTTCATCTTCAATCCCTGGCAGGCGGCGCTCGTGCCCGTGCTACGGTTGACGGCGCTGATGCTTCTCGCCGCCAGCGTGACGGCGACGACGAGCATTACCGAGTTCATCGACGAGGTGACGGCGCTTGCCCGCCCGCTCGAACGCACCGGCCGGGTTCAGGCCGACGATATCGGCCTTGCTCTCGGACTGGTGCTGCGCTTCGTGCCTGAGATCGTCAACCGTTACCAGGCGATCCGCGAGGCGCACAGGGCGCGTGGGCTGAAGGTCCGGCCGACAAGCCTGCTTGCGCCGCTGATCATTCTGACGCTGAAGGACGCGGATAATGTCGCCGCGGCGATTGACGCGCGCCGCATTCGGCGGCATGGAAGTTAACGATTTTTTAATACGGAGTTCATGATGAGCACCCGCGACCTCGTCCTTACCGCCCTCTTTGCCGCGATCATCGTGGCGCTCGGCCTGCTGCCGCCGATCTCGCTCGGCTTCATTCCGGTGCCGATCACCGCCCAGTCGCTCGGCGTCATGATGGCCGGCGTCGTGCTCGGCGCCCGGCGCGGCGCGATCGCCGTGCTGATCGTGCTGCTGCTCGTCGCGATCGGCCTGCCGGTGCTTTCCGGCGGCCGCGGCGGCCTTGCAATCTTCGCCTCGCCGACAGCTGGCTTCCTCGTCGGCTGGATCTTCGCCGCCTTCGTCACCGGCTATCTCAGCGAGCGCCTGGTCAACCATGGGCAATCCGGCCTGGTGCAGACGGTGAGCTTCTTCCTCGCCGCCATGATCGGCGGCATCGTCGTGCTCTACGCCTTTGGCATCACCTATCTCGCGACCGTCGCAGGCCTCGGCTTTACGAAAGCCTTTGTCGGCTCGATGGCCTTCATTCCGGGCGACGTGATCAAGGCCGTCGTCGCTGCCCTCCTCGGCCGCGCCGTCATGGTCGGCTATCCCCTGCTGCCGGCGCGCGCTTGAGCCGCGTAACGGCCGATACTTGCTGAACATGCCGCAATGGCCGCCTTCCGCGCGAAGGCGGCCATTCTGCGTTGAAGGAAGTCGCGTGAATGCGCGTGTCAACCCTGAGCAGGAGCAAGGGTGGAGTGAGCTCTGCGGCAGGGGCCTTGGGCGGGGGTCCCCTGCCGCTCGCTCTCCTCAACCTCCGTCATTCCAGGCCTTGAGCCCGGAATCCATTCCCCGTGCTGCAAGAGGCCACATGGATGCTCCGGTCAAGCCCGAGCAGGACGGAGAGTGGGGTAAACTTCAAGGCAAGAACCGAGACGGGAAATCGGACGTCATTGCTCGTCCAGCCTACCTTCTCCTCGATTTCCCCCTAAGCCCGAGACTCCTTCGCCTGAAATCCGGCAGCGCGCTGCCCAAGCCGGTCGAGGAACCCTCGCAGGACCTTGCGGATCGGCGGCTCTCCCAATTTGCACACCACAAGCGACATTGCGCAGACGATCGCGACGGCGAGAACCAGCGCCGGGAGCGGCGCCAATCCCAGAGCAGTCAACCAGTCGAGAAGCTGGACGCCGATGGCGAAATGCAGGAGATAGAGCGGGTAGGTCATCGAGCCGAGGGTCTTCACCGATTGAAGGAAGGAGGCCGGCAGGTGACTGATCCGCTTGCTGTAGCCGACGCTTGCAACGATCGAGGCCAGCCCCGCCGCCCAGATGACGATTGCCGGAAACGACGAGAAGGCATGGCCCGCAGCGGCGAGCGTACGGTCGCTGGTGTTCTCGCCTGCCATGTAGATCTGAACAGTCCCCGTCGCCAGGGCGCAGAGGAAGCCCAGCCAGGAAATGCGGTTCATCCGACCCTGAGACAGCAGCCATATGTAGATGCCGATAGCGAATTGGCAGCCATAATAGAAGGGAATGGGCCGCCAGGCGGTCTCTGTGAATATGGCCGGGATGGCTGCATCGGGAAAGGCGTATAACAGCGCAATGAACGCTGTGCTGGCCAACGACAGGCCGAGCGCCAGGGCAGGCATCCTCGTCTTTTGCCGCGTCGCGCACATGATGAAGACGATGGCATAGAAACAGATCTCGCATGCCAAGGTCCAATATTGGCCGTCTATCCAGGGCCCGCCGGGATAGAGCGTGATCGAGCGCAGATAATTCCAGAGGACGCGCCTGTTGACGTCTTGCGTCGCGATGATGATCAGCGTCAGCGATGCGCAGATCCATACCGCCGGATATAGCCGCAGAATGCGCCCTTTGAGAAAGGACATGGCGCTGGCGGAAGCGGCGGAGTTGACGATGACGAAGCCCGATATGACGAAGAACAATTCGACGCCAACCCATCCGGGCTGAGCGATGTTCTCGATCGCCGGCATTGCATAGGGCCTGAGATATAAGGGCGAAGCCCAGGAAGCAAATCCAAGATGAAATACCGTCACCATGAGCGCGCATACAAATCGCAGTGCGTCGATCCCGTAAATATACGGGCTTCCAGCCGCAGATTTTGCCATATTGATTGTCTCCAACACCTTCGCCCCAGCGCCGACCCGACTGAGATAGGGCGCGAGTTTCCTGCGACGACCCCAAAATTGAATTGCGTGTTGGATCCGCTCGTCTATCAGCCCGTCAGATCAGTTCTGCAATCCCGCGCGCGTCTGAGATTCCGGCCTGGCACGGAGCGTTGTTCGGGCAACAAAAAACCGCCTTGAGGCGGTCGGGCATTCTATCGATTTCCGTTTGATCTAGTCTCCTCCTCCACCGTCTCCTCCGCCACCGTCCCCGCCACCTCCATCGCCGCCTTCGCAACCTCCGTCATCAGAGGCCTCGAACTCAACACCAGCATCGCCGCCTGAGTCCGCACTGCGCCTGGTGTTTGCGGTGGTCTGGGCGGTTGTTCCTTCTTTTGCCGCGGACAGGGCAAAGGCCAGAAGACCTGCAACGAGCATGGTCGTCAGAAGATATGAATCCAATCAGTGTCCTTTTCGTTTGCTTCAGGAAATCTTGTTCCTGATAAAAATAGTGGATTAATTTCGCGATCCTCGCAATAGGCTCGATATGAAATTTTTATGACAGCCTCGGCCACGTCAACCGAGGCCGGCAATCGCCACTTAGGGGAATGGCCGCAGGCGATGGCCTGCGGCGGAAGCGATGGGCTCGGCGGCCCGTCGTCGTCACACCAGTCCCGGCACGACGAAGACCAGCCAGGCGACGATGGGACCGATGAGAGCAATCAGCGCGCTGTAGATCAGCAACTGCTGCAGCACCTGCTCGCGCCTCTCATCCGGCGCATTGGCGACGACAAGTGCACCATTGGTGGAGAAGGGGCTGGTATCGACGATCGTCGTCGAGATGGCGATCGCCGCGACCACGCCGACGGCGCTGACATGTCCTTGCAGCAGGAACGGAACGGCAAGCGGGATGATGGCGCCGAGCAGTGCGGTCGAGGATGCAAAGGCCGAGACGATGGCGCCGGTGAAGCAAAGCAGCAGCGCCACCAGCATCGGCATGCCGAGACTGGATATGCCGTGCGCGACGTAATCGACCGTACCGGCTTTTTCCATGACGCCGACATAGGTGATGATGCCGGCAATCAAAAGCACGGTCGACCAGCTGACCTTGTCGATCGCCGCCTTCTGGGTTTTCGGCGACAGCAGCGCCAGCGCGACGGCCACGGTCATGGCGACGAGGCCGACATTGAACTTGAAAACCAGGGCGCCGATGCCGAGCGCCGTCAGGCCGATCAGGGTGGTGATTCTTTCATTGTTCAGACGCAGCGTCGCCGCCGTATCGGCCGCCGTGCCGTAGGCATGCTCCCGGATCGGCTTGGCCGGCGTGCCGCCGTGGCCCCTGATCGAGGCCGACACGCCCTCGGGATGCAGTTCGGGCAAGGGGCCAGGTGATGTTGCCGGCGCGTGCTTCATGACCTTTGCGCCGCCGAAGGCGAAGAACACCAGCACTGATATCGCCAGGTTGAAGAAAAAGCTCGAGAGAAACAACGACGTCGGAGCGAAAGGCAGGCCGGCCTTCGCGACGATCTGGTTGGTGATGCCGCCATAGATGCTGATCGGTGAAAAGCCGCCTGCCTGGGCGCCGTGGATCACCATGAGACCCATCATCACCGGGTGAATGCGGTACTGAATGGCAAAGCTCAAGGCCACGGGGGCGAGAATGGCCACTGCGGCCGGCCCAAGCGCGCCGAAACCGGTGATGACGGCGGCGACGAGGAACATCACCCATGGGATCAGGCCGATGCGTCCACGCACCAGGCGCACGGCGCATTCGACCAGCCAGTCGATGGTGCCGTTGATCTGCGCGATGGCGAAGAGGTAGGTGACGGCGACCAGCGTCAGGAACAGATCGCTCGGGAAGCCGGCAAAAATATCACCGGTCTTCATGCCGATGGTCATGGAGCCGAGAAGGAAGGCGCCGGCAAAAGCAAGCGCGCCCATGTTGATCGGCTGGATCGTCGCAATGATGAACATCGCGACCAGCAGGCCTATGGCCAGTATTTCAATACCCATGATTCCCCTCCCTCCAGCGCCGTAGCTGTTGCGTTCAAGTTTGATGCGGATGCCGGCGCGCCCTCCTCCCAGAGGGCGGTCGCCTTACGTCCTGGTGTAAAGATCGGCGTATTGCTGCCGCAGGATGTTCTTCTGAACCTTGCCCATCGTGTTGCGCGGCAGGTCTTCGGCGAAGATGATGCGTTTAGGTTGTTTGTAGCGCGCGAGGCGGTTCTGAAGAGCGCTGACGATGCTCTTTTCATCCAGGACGGCGCCAGGCTTGCACACGACGACGGCGGTTACGCCTTCTCCGAAATCGGGATGCGGCACGCCGATCACAGCGCTTTCGACGACACCGTCGATCTGGTCGATCTCGCTCTCGACCTCTTTCGGATAGATGTTGTAGCCGCCCGAAATCACCAGATCCTTGCCGCGGCCGACGATGTGGACATAGCCGTCCCGATCAATCTTGCCGAGATCGCCGCTGATGAAGAAGCCGTCGGCGGTGAATTCGGCCGCGGTTTTCTCCGGCATGCGCCAATAGCCCTTGAAGACGTTCGGCCCCTTGATTTCGATCATGCCGGTTTCTTCAGGCGGCAGCACCTGTCCGGTGGCGGGATCGGTCACCCGCACCGTCACGTCAGGCAGCGGCAAGCCCACCGTCCCGGCAATCCTCTTTCCGTCATAGGGGTTCGACGTGTTCATATTGGTTTCGGTCATGCCGTAGCGCTCGAGAATCGCGTGGCCTGTCCGCGCCTGGAACGCGGTATGCGTCTCCGCCAGCAGCGGCGCCGAGCCTGAGATGAACAGGCGAATGTTGGCCGCCGCCTGCTTGTCGAAGCGCGGGCTTTGCAGGAGACGCACGTAGAAGGTCGGCACGCCCATCAGCATCGTTGCCTGCGGCATCAGCGAAACGACCTCATCGGCGTCGAACTTCGGCAGCAGGAACATCGAGGCGCCGGCGAGCAGCGTGACGTTGGTGGCGACGAAGAGCCCGTGCGTGTGGAAGATCGGCAGGGCATGAATCAGCCGGTCATCTGATGTGACGCGCCAGTAGTCCCGCAGGGTCAGGGCGTTGGAGAGCAGATTTCCATGGGTGAGCATCGCTCCCTTCGAACGGCCCGTTGTTCCCGAGGTGTAGAGGATCGCGGCCAGATCATCGGCGGCGCGCGAGGCATCGACAAAGTCGGCCGGCTCGTCGCGCGCAAGATCGAGCAAAGAGCCACTGCAGTCGGCGTCGAGGGTTTCGACGATCGCGCCGTGGCGTTTGGCGATGGTCTCCACGCCTTCCCGGGCGGCCGGGGCGACGACCACCAGACGCGGCTCCGCATCACCGATGAAATAGTCGAGCTCGGCTAGCGTATAGGCGGTGTTGAGCGGCAGGTAGACGGCACCGCTGCGAAGACAGGCGAGATAGAGGATGAGCGCCTCGACGCTTTTTTCGACCTGCACCGCAACCCGGTCGCCGGGGCGGATGCCGAGCGTGTCCATCGCGCCGGCGATGCGGCCGGAAAGAGCGAAGGCGTCGTCATAGGTCCATATGCGGGTGCTATCGATCCGGATGAACGCTGCGTCGCCGGGCGCGGCGGCCCGCATGGCGTCGAAAAGATGGTTGCTCACTTTCGCCCTCCTCCAAGCGTGGAATTCATCAGTTGTACGAATGCTCGAGAGCCCTGCTGGCCATGGCCGCCGCGGCGGCCGTCATCGCTCTGGCTGAGCAGGTTTTTGACGGCGGGCGAGGCGATCACTTCGCCGCGCTGCGCCAGCGCCTCGTGGTTGGCGACGATGTCGTCGAGCTTGTAGAGGTAATTGACCATCAGACCGTGCGCCTGCTGGATAGCCTTGGGCGAGCGGTCGCCGAGGAAATTCAATCGTTCAAGCCGCGCGCCATTGCCGAGATGGAAGCGGGCAACGGGATCGACGGGACGGCCCTCCGGCGTCCGCTCGGTCAGGAAGTAGCGCGCCGCAAGCGGCAGCAATACGAGCTCCACTTCGGCCGCGCCGTTCTCCTTGCCGGCCCAGTTCGGATCGTCGAGCAAGGCCAGCGTTTTCAGGGCCGCTTCGGATAGAACCAGGCCGTCTGCCGCGGCGCGCACCTTGGCAAGCCAACGGGCAAAGCCCGGGACCGGCGACAGTGTGACGAAATTCTTCAGGCCGGGCAGGTCCCGGCGCAGGTCTTCCACGACCTGCTTGATCAGGAAATTGCCGAAGGAGATGCCGCGCAAGCCATCCTGGCAGTTGGAGATCGAATAGAAGACAGCCGTCGTCGCCTCGTCGGCATTGATCTGCTCCCTGCCCTCATCGAGCACATCGGCGATCGCCTTCGGCACGGTTCGGGTAAGCGCCACCTCAACGAAGACGAGCGGCTCGTCGGCCAGTCGCGGGTGGAAAAAGGCAAAGCATCGACGGTCGGCCGGCGCCAAACGACGGCGCAACTCCTCCCAGCTGGCGATCTCATGCACGGCCTCGTATTTGATGATCTTCTCCAGGATGTTTGCCGGCGTCGACCAGTCGATGGGTCGCAGCGTCAGGAAGCCGCGATTGAACCAGGAGCCGAACAGATGCGTGAAGTCGGCATCAAGCGCGTCATAGGCTTCTGATCGGTCTTTGGAAGCAAGCAGCTGCTGGCGCATGCGAACGAGCGTGGCGGTGCCGTTCGGCGCGTGATTCAACCGGCGCAGAAGCTCCTGCCGCCGCGGCTCGGCTGCCTGGTGGAGCGCAATAACGGCGGCCGAACTCTTGTCGGTGCGGTAGCGTTCAATCGCCTGGTCGAGCTTGCTCGCATCAGGCCCGAATTTTTCGTGAAGCATCTGGAGGAATGTCTGCGCGCCCTCGCTGTCGAGGGCCTCCCAGCGATCAAGTATCTCGGCCGCAAGGGCCATGCCGGATGCTTCGCCCCGGCTCGACAGCAGCATTTCACAGAGGGTCTGGAGATCGGCTTTGGCGGCGGCCTGCGTGTTGCGTGAGCCGGAAAACAAAAGCTGGCGACCGTGATCCGTGATGCTTTGCAGCATGTCGGTGAAGAAAGACGCCTCGGGCATGCCATTCTCCTCTCTTCCGAAGACCAGCCGCATGTGTGGCCATTCAGACCATCTGCTTCCCATCGCCCGGCTTCGCCGGTAGTATGTAGAGTGTCATCTTTCGTACACGACGTCAACATTCGTGTATACAAGAATGACGTTTATGTATGAAGGATACAAGAGAGATGTCCGAGAATGTCGGCCGGTGGCTTCGGGATGAGATTGAAAATGCAATACTTTCCTACGAATTCGCCCCTGGCGAACGGCTTGACGAAACGGTGCTTGCCAATCGGTTCGGCGTATCGCGAACGCCAGTGCGCGAAGCGCTGATGCAGCTTGACGCCATCGGGCTGATCGAAATCCGTCCGCGCCGGGGTGCGGTCGTGATCGATCCGGGACCGCACCGGATCTACGAGATGTTCGAGGTCATGGCCGAGCTCGAGGGCCTTGCCGGGTCGCTCGCGGCACGCCGGCTGGACAACACCTCCCGGGAAGCGATCACCGCCACCCACAGCCGCTGCGAACAATCGGCCGGCGCCGGCGACAGCGATGCCTATTATTACGACAATGAGGAATTCCATAAGGCGATCTACGCGGCGAGCCGCAGCGATTTCCTCGAGGAGCAATGCGTTCAACTGCATCGACGCCTGCGGCCATACCGCCGTCTCCAGCTGCGTGTGCGCAATCGCCTGTTGACCTCCTTCTCGGAACATTGCGCCATCGTCGACGCGATCTTTGCCGGAAACGGTGACGAGGCCCGCCGCCTGCTGCGAACGCATGTCGGCATTCAGGGCGAGAGGTTCAGCGATCTGGTTGCAAGCATGGCGTCGAGATGATGGGACGGCAGGGCCCTAATCTAGAAACCCATAGAGCCAGTCGCGCGTTTCCTCCGGCAGGGAGGCCGGCTGCTCGTCCTCTCTGTTGCGGGCCTGCCAGATGATCTCGACCTCGGCGGCGCGCTCCTCCCCCGTGTCGATCGAAACCAAAAAGCCGATGGAGCGCACGCCGATCTTGTCGATGGCGGCGGTGAAGATTGCCGGCTCGTCATGGTGCAGCGGGCGGTGAAGCATGCAGGAGATCTTGCTGGCGCTATAGAGCGGTTCGTCGTCGACGTCGGGCCGCGCCGACCAGAAGCTGGCAATGACGGATTCAGCATAAGAAATATAGGAGGCCAGGAACATCTTGCCGTTCATATCGACATCGCGAAACGGCACGCGTATTTCCGTCACCCCAGGACGCTTTGACTCACTCATCAACAATACTGCCTTACAACATTCCCCCAAACAGACTTTACTGCATAATTCATTGGACCGAAACAGATTTGATTCAAAGCGTTAGAGCCTGGCTTGCAGGTTCTTGAAGGCGTGCCGGTGCGACGATGCGACCGGTGCAAACATTGGGCTGAACGGTTCGCATCCCAGAGCGTGCGAAACCGCCGCGGGAGCACTTGTTGAAATCGGCGGGCAATGCCCCATCTGCTGTGGAACATGACGCAAGCGGCCGATAGAGTGTCTCCATGAGCACCCGTCTTTATGAACACCCGATCTTCCTGGAACATGTGACGCCCGCCGGCCACCCCGAGCGATCGGACCGGATCCGCGCCATCAATGTCGCGCTGGAACATCCGAATTTCGAACGGCTGCAGCGCCGGCAGGCGCCTGAGGCGAGCGAGGATGCGGTGCTGCTGGCGCATCCGGAGGAGCATCTTGCCGCCGTCATGCGGGAGATTCCTGAGGAAGAGGATCGGATCAACCAGCTCGAAGCCGACACCTATGCCAGCGTCAAAAGCCTGCAGGCGGCGCTGACCGGCATCGGCGGGGCAATGGCGGCCGTGGACGACGTCTTTTCCGGCCAGGCCGACAATGTCTTCGTCGCCGCGCGTCCGCCCGGACACCATGCCGAGAAGATGACGGCGATGGGCTTCTGTTTCTTCAACAATGCGGCGATTGCCGCTCGTCATGCGCAGAAGAGGCATGGCGCCGAACGTGTCGCCATCGTCGATTGGGACGTGCATCACGGCAACGGCACCCAGGATATCTTCTGGGACGATCCCTCGGTGCTGTTCTGCTCGACGCATCAGATGCCGCTCTACCCCGGCACCGGCGCCAAGGAGGAGAAGGGCAAGCACAATACCATCGTCAATGCGCCGCTTTCGCCGAATGTCGGCAGCGACCATTTCCGCGAGGCGTTCAAATCGCGGGTGCTGCCGGCGCTCGACGATTTTCGGCCGGACCTGATCATCATCTCTGCCGGCTTCGACGCGCATCACCGCGATCCGCTGGCGCAGATCAACCTGACCGGCGAGGATTTCGACTGGGCGACCGGCCGCGTCCTCGAACTGGCGGACCGGCACGCGAAGAACCGGGTCGTCAGCCTGCTCGAAGGCGGCTATGATCTCGAAGGGCTGGCCGAATCGGCGGGCATGCATATTCTGAGAATGATGAAGGGTTGAGAATGACTGACAGCGCCAAGCCGGAAGTGTCCGGTCTTTCCTTCGAAAAGGCGGTCGCCGAACTCGAAAGCATCGTCGCCCGGCTGGAACGCGGCGACGTGGCGCTGGATGAATCCATCGAGATCTATGAGCGCGGCGAAGCGCTGAAGAAACATTGCGAGACGCTGCTTTCGGCGGCCGAGAACCGCATCGAGAAGATCAGGCTCGACCGCGCCGGCAAGCCGCAGGGCGTCGAGCCGCTCGACGGCGTCTGAGCCTGCCGAACGCTGCATTTGAAGACGCTTGGCGATCGGCTTTGGGTCGATCTATGATCCCCTTCCGGAACCATCAGGGGACAAACAATGACGGACAGATTGAAGGGCAAGGTCGCCATCATCTCGGGCGGCGCGACCGGCATGGGGGGTGCTGCCTCGACGCTGTTTGCGGCCGAAGGCGCGCGCGTGGCGATCATCGACCGCAATGGCCACGCCGCCGCCGAGACCGTGAAGCAGATCCGTGATACCGGCGGCGAGGCCGACTGCTGGACGGCCGATGTCTCGGACGAAGCCGCCGTCAATGCTGCCGTCGCCGGCGTCGAGGAACGCTACGGCGCGGTTACCGTGCTCTTCAACCATGCCGGCACCATCGTCATCAAGCCTTTCCTGGAGACGACGCTTCAGGAATGGGACTGGCTGCACGCCGTCAATGTGCGTTCGATGTTCCTGATGACCAAGGCCGTGCTGCCGAAGATGATCGCCGCCGGCGGCGGATCGATCGTCTGCACCTCGTCGATCTCGGCGGTCGCCGCCACCCCGATGGAAGTGCTCTACGACACCACCAAGGGCGCGGTGCACATGTTTGCCCGCGCCATCGCGGTGGAGTTCCGCGACCGCAACATCCGCTGCAACGCCGTCTGCCCCGGTTTCATCCGCACGCCGCACGGGCTGCGCGAGGTCGCCGACCTGCAGGCGCTCGGCGTCGATGTTTCGGATGCCGCGATCGCCGCGCAGCAGGGACGGATCGGCGAACCGGAAGACGTGGCGCGGGCCGCCCTTTATCTCGCCAGCGATGAATCGAGCTTCGTCAATGGCGCTCATCTCTTCGTCGATAACGGCTTCACCGCGATCTGACATCATGGAGCCTCTTCGGCACATCCTGTTGGACGCGCGGCGCTGCAGGGACTATCTGTGGTCGATGTCCCTGCAAGCGGAGATCCCTCATGTCCTTCTTTCCCGGTAAAGATCCCCTGCCCGGCGATGCCTTCGCCTGCGATGCGATCGAGAACCTGATCATTCCGCGCAGCAGCGATATCGGCGGCTTCCAGGTGCGGCGCGCGCTGCCGACGCGGCAGCGGCGGCTGGTCGGGCCGTTCATCTTCTTCGACCGCATGGGACCGGCGATCCTGAAGCCCAACGAGGCGCTCGACGTCAAGCCGCATCCGCATATCGGTCTTTCCACCGTCACCTATCTGTTCGACGGCGAGATCCGCCATCGCGACAGCCTCGGCACGGAAAAGGTCATCCGTCCGGGCGACATCAACCTGATGACCGCGGGCCGCGGCATCGTGCATTCCGAGCGTACGCCGGACAATCTGCGCGGCCATCCGTTGCTGATGTCCGGGCTGCAGACCTGGCTGGCGCTGCCCGACGACAAGGAGGAGATCGATCCCTCCTTCGCCCATACGGAAAAGACCGACATGCCGCTGATCGAGACATCAGGGGTGCGCGGCCGGGTCGTCATCGGTTCGTTCGAAGGCATGACATCGCCGGTCGGCACGTTCTCCGACACGCTTTATGTCGATCTCAACCTGCAGCCCGGCGCTCGCTTTCCCTTCGGCGCCGGTCACGAGGAGCGCGCCGTCTACGTGCTGTCGGGCGAGGTCGTCATCGCAGGCGATCGCTTCGCCGCCGATCAGCTGCTGGTCTTCCGGCCGGGCGATGCGATCACGCTGGAAGCCGGCGGCGACGGCTGTCATCTGATGCTCTTCGGCGGCGCGGCGCTGAATTCGAAACGCTATATCTGGTGGAATTTCGTCTCCTCCTCGAAGGAGCGGATCGAGAAGGCCAAGGAGGAATGGCGCAGCGGCCGCTTCGATATCGTGCCGGGTGACGAGGAGGAATTCGTACCTCTGCCGGAGGGCTGACGGCGGCGATGCGCCGCCGGCAACTTGCGACAATCAACCCGCCGCGAAATAGCGCGTCAGCGCTCCCTTCGTGCGGTTGACATAGCCGTCCTGCCAGCTGTCGTCGACGTTGAGAAAACCCGACCAGCCCTTCTTGCCCTGGCGCTTCAGCTCCGCCTCGACCGCACGGAAGCGGTAGTGATCGTAGACGTCGAGGATATGCACCGCATAGGCTTCGGCAAGCGCGCGGTTGCCTTTGACGATCAGCATGTTCTCGTCATTGGCGTAAGAGGCCTTGAAGCCGAGATTGTGGCTGCCGAGGACGACGACGCAGTCGTCCGACAAGGGATCGATCACCAGCACCTTGTCGTGAATGATGGCGCCGACCTTCTTGGCCGTCAGTTCCTCGGCGCCGAAATCCGCCAGCAGCTGGCGGTCGTCGATGCGCGAGGCGCGGACGATCGAGACATTGGCCTCGTCGAACGTATGCGGCGAGACGGCGTCGACATCGTCGTCCTCGTCATCGGGATCGTTCTTCTTGCCGGCGACGTAATTGGGCATGGCCTGCGGGCTTGAAACGGCACCGGTCACGATCAGCTTCTGATCCTTGAGGCCTATGTCGATCGCCTCGCCGACGATGCAATCCCTGCCCGACTGGCCGGGATAGAAGGCGAGGAACAGCACGGCGTGCTCGGCGCGGCGCATCAGCCGGTAGACTTCACGCAAGTCGGGTGGCGTCGCCTTGCCCTTCTTGCGGCTCTGCATGTTCGGCGAAAACCATGCTTCGATCGAAGCGCCATTGCCGGTCGGGATGAGCGAAGGCGTTTCGTTCGAATGCCGGAACGCCTTGCTCTGCTGGTTGTCGGGCATGCCGTCGTCGAATTCGACAGGCGCTTCCAGCGTCGCATTGTCTTCCAGCATCCGCTCCCAATAAGAAACATAGGCCGCGGCGACCGCATCGTTCCTGACGATCAGCGCATTGTTAGACTGGCCGGCAAGGCCCGTCGCCGTCCAGTTGGTGCTGCCGGTGAAGACGCTGCGATCGCCACCATCCGGCGGGATGTGGACGACGAATTTGTTGTGGCCGATCTGGCTCGAATTGTTGAACATGCGGTGGTGAATCTCGACACCGGCCTCGATCAGCGCCGTGCGTGCGTGGGCATTGCGCACATCCCAATCATCTCCGACCTTTCCCGTATTGGCGAGGATGATGCGCAGCTTGTCCTTGTTGGCAAGCAACAGGTCGAGCAGTTCCAGGTCCTCCAGCTCATAGAGGGCGACCAGGAAGCGGCCGGGCGCATTCATGAAGTCCCTGAGCATCGGGATAACATCGCCGGCAAGATATTTTCGGATGCCGTTTTCCGGATTGGAGATCATGTCGATCAGCTCGTTCGGCTGCTTCACACCATCTTCCAGCAGAACGTTTCGCAGCCATTGCGCGGCGAGAATGCCGTTGGTGAAGCTGGACTCGAACTGGCCGCGCTTGCGCGTCACATGGACCGGATTGGAGGCGACGGCCGGCCCGAGATAGCCGAGCGGCCGCGGCGGCCCTTCATAGGCCTTGACCGCGATTTTCTCAAAGCTGCCGTTCTTCTCGATCGGCTTGCCTTTTTCGTCCCGCTTGTTGATCTCGACCATCTGAGGCGTCGGATCGGGCGCGGCCTGCATGCCCGGCTTCAGGTCGCCGAGCGGGCGGATTTCATAGCGCACGCGGACCTCGTCCGGCCGTCGTCTCATTTCGTTGCGCCGCTTGCGCAGCGTCAGATCGCGCCAGGAGAGCTTCTGCACCGGCCAGAGCGAGGTGGTTTGCGGCAGCCAGTGGGGGTTGCGCTGCCCCTTGAAGGCGACCCAGGCGGCGCAGGTCACACGGTCCTCGCTGCCATCAAGCTTTTTCGCTACGTTTCCCTGCTCGTCGAGATAGACGCGGACGACTTCGAACCCGAGGCATCCCTCGATCTTGGCATCGATCTCCCAGGCCACATAGGCGACCTCGTTGTTCACATAGGCATGCGCTGCAACAATCGTTCCCATGACCCGTCTCCCCAGTGAGCACGGCAACAGTGCTACCATCCCGTGTCATATTCAAGCTGCTCGCCGGCTTTCCGCGCTCCGATCGGCGAGGTAAATCAGGCAAATGCAACTCACAGAAATAGAAAGTGATATCTTCCGAAACCGCTCACACTTTTTTCCGCCATGCTCTAAGGTGAAAACCTTCGGTTCCTGAAATGCACTTGTTTTGCCCCGATCTAATCGAATAAAGCGAAACGAGGAAAAGCAAGAAAGAGCGCCCGCCCGTGACACAACTGCCGAAGACCCCCCTGCTCGACCAGGTCGTCTATCCCGCCGACCTGCGCAAGCTCGAGGATCGCGAGCTGCCGCAGCTTGCCCGCGAGGTCCGGGACGAAATGATCGATGCGGTGTCGCGCACCGGCGGTCATCTCGGCGCCGGCCTCGGCGTGGTCGAGCTGACGATCGCCATCCACAGCGTCTTCGATACGCCCAACGACCGGCTGATCTTCGATGTCGGCCACCAGTGCTATCCGCACAAGATCCTCACCGGCCGGCGCGACCGGATCCGCACGCTGCGCCAGGAAAACGGGCTGTCCGGCTTCACCCGTCGGGCCGAAAGCGAATATGATCCCTTCGGGGCGGCGCATTCCTCGACCTCGATCTCGGCCGGCCTCGGCATGGCGATCGCCGCCGATCTCGAGAAGACCGATCGCCGCGTCATCGCCGTCATCGGCGACGGGGCGATGTCGGCCGGCATGGCCTATGAGGCGCTGAACAATGCCGGCGCCCTCGATGCCCGCCTCATCGTCATCCTCAACGACAACGACATGTCGATCGCGCCGCCGACAGGGGCGATGAGCGCCTATCTCGCCCGCCTCGCCTCCGGCCGCACCTATATGGGCTTCCGCGACTTCGGCAAAAAACTGACGGCCTATCTCGGCAAGAACATCGATCGGGCGATCACCCGCGCCGTCGAGCATGCCCGCGGTTACGTCACCGGCGGCACGATGTTCGAGGAGATGGGCTTCTATCATATCGGGCCGATCGACGGCCATTCCTTCGACCACCTGCTGCCCGTCCTGCGCAATGTGCGCGACAATGGCCGGGGCCCGGTGCTGATCCATGTCGTCACCCAGAAGGGCAAGGGCTATCCGCCGGCGGAAGCCGCGGCCGACAAATATCACGGCGTCAACAAGTTCGACGTCATCACCGGCGCCCAGGCACGGGTCAAACCGAATGCGCCGAGCTATACCAGCGTCTTTGCCGAAGCGCTGGTGCAGGAAGCCGCTCTCGACGACAAAATCGTCGGCATCACCGCCGCCATGCCGAACGGCACCGGCCTCGACAAGCTCGCCGAAGCCTTTCCGTCGCGCTGTTTCGACGTCGGCATTGCCGAGCAGCATGCCGTGACCTTCGCCGCCGGCCTGGCTGCGGAAGGCTATAAGCCATTCGCCGCCCTCTATTCCACCTTCCTGCAGCGCGCCTATGACCAGGTCGTGCACGATGTGGCGATCCAGGGCCTGCCGGTGCGTTTCCCGATCGACCGCGCCGGCTTCGTCGGCGCCGACGGGCCGACCCATGCCGGCTCCTTCGACACCGCCTTCCTCGCCACCTTGCCCGGCTTCGTGGTGATGGCGGCGGCCGATGAGGCCGAACTCAAGCACATGGTGCGCACGGCAGCCGCGTATGATGCCGGCCCGATCTCCTTCCGCTATCCCCGCGGCGAAGGTGTCGGCGTCGACATGCCGGCACGCGGCGAAATCCTGCAGATCGGCAAGGGCCGCATCGTCAAGGAAGGCACCAAGGTGGCGCTGCTCTCCTTCGGCACCCGGCTGGCCGACTGTCTGCTTGCCAGCGAGGATCTCGAGGCTGCCGGCCTGTCGACGACGGTCGCCGATGCGCGCTTCGCCAAGCCGCTGGACCACGAGCTGATCCGCCAGCTTGCCCGCCACCACGAGATGCTGATCACCGTCGAAGAAGGCTCGGTCGGCGGCTTCGGCAGCCAGGTGATGCAGTACCTTTCGAGCGAAGGCCTGCTCGACAACGGGCTGAAGATCCGCTCGCTTGTCATGCCGGATATCTGGATGGAACAGGCCAGGCCCGAAGCGATGAATGCCCATGCGGGGCTCGATCGCGTAGGGATTGTTTCGACGGTGTTCCGGGCGCTCGGGCGTGGGGTTGCGGTTGGCGTTGCGGGGTAGGTGAATTGTGGGGGTGTGCCGTGTGGCCCCCTCATCCGCCCTACGGGCACCTTCTCCCCGCTGGGGAGAAGAGGGAATCGACACGTCACCGCGAATCTCTTCTCCCCTCGGGGAGAAGGTGCCGGCAGGCGGATGAGGGGGCCGCGGGCCGCACCATGACCATCTCATCATTGAAAAAAGGCGGCACCACTGCGCCGCCTTCTTCCTTTAGCCTGTCTCCGAAAGCGCCGCTCTCAGAACTCCGTCCAATCCTCCTGAACCGCAGCCGCCGCACTTGCCTGTTTGCCGCCAAAGGCCTTGCTGACCTTGCTGGCGAGGGCGCGGGCCGGTGAGGCGACGGGGCGGGAGGCGGGCGTTGCGGCTGAAGTCTTCTGGGCCGGAGCGGCAAGCTCGGTTCCGAGCTTGAACTGGCGCAGCAACTCGTCCAAGGCGCTGGCTTCCTGGGCGAGCGCGTGGCTTGCGGCGGTCTGCTGCTCGACCATGGCGGCATTCTGCTGCGTGCCCTGATCCATGTTGTTGACGGCGGTGTTGATCTCCTGCAGGCCGATCGACTGTTCACGCGTGGCGGTGACGATCGCGTTGACGTTGCGGTTGATCTCCTGCACCTCGGCGACGATCGCCTCCAGCGCCTTGCCGGTTTCGCCGACCAGCGACACGCCGGTCTGGACATGCGTGCCGGAATTGGTGATCAGGTCCTTGATTTCCTTCGCAGCCTTGGCGGAACGCTGCGCCAGTTCGCGCACTTCCTGGGCGACGACGGCAAAACCCTTGCCGGCCTCACCGGCGCGTGCCGCCTCGACGCCGGCATTCAGCGCCAAGAGGTTGGTCTGGAAGGCGATATCGTCGATGACACCGATGATGTTGGAGATTTCGCCCGAGGACTTTTCGATCTGCTGCATGGCCGAGACCGCCCTGCGGACGACATCGCCGGATTTTTCGGCGCCGAGGCGGGTGCGCTCGACGAGATTGCCGACATCCTCGGCGCGCTTGGCGCTATCGCGCACCGTCGTCGTCACCTGCTCGAGGGCTGCGGCGGTTTCTTCGACGGCGGCGGCCTGCTGCTCGGTGCGATGGGCAAGATCGTCGGCGGCCGAGCGGATCTCGCCGGCGCCGGCATTGATCGCCGAGGCGTTGCGGCCGACCGACTGGAGTGCCGCCTGCAGCTTTTCCACGGCATGGTTGAAGTCGTTGCGCAGGCTGTCATATTGCGGCGCGAAGGGCGCCTGGATGCGGGCGGCGACATCACCGACGGCAAGGCCGGCAAGGCCACCGGCCAAAGCGTCGACGGCGTAGCGGAGCTCGCCTTCTTCGCGCGCCTTCTGCTCATCGCTTGCCTGGCGCTGGCGCTCGGCCTCATCACGCATGCGGTCGGTTTCACCGGCAAGGCGCAGCTTCTCGATCGCCGCCTGCTTGAAGACCAGAACCGACTGGGCCATGCGGCCGATTTCGTCGCCGCGTTCGACAGCCGGGACCTCGATGTCGTTCTGACCGCCGGCGAGACGATCCATGGCGGCGGTCATGCCAACGACCGGGCGGACGATGGTGCGCGACATCAGCCAGGCGAGAAGGGCGGCGGCAAGCGAGGCGACAATACCACCAGCAAGCAGTGTCGTCGCCAGATCGCTGTTGGCATCGGCGCGGATCGCGGCAAGCGCGTTCGACTTTTCGCGGGCGGTGGCCTTGATCTTGGCGGACGCCTGGCGGAAACCGTCGAGCTGACCCTTGGTGGCGTTGACGCCGATCTTGACGACCTCTTCGATCGGCATGTCGGTTTCCTTGCGCGCCTTGGTCTGCGGTTCGGCAAGTTCATGGAAATAGAGGTCGGCGGCCTTCTGCATGCCGTCGATCATCTCGACCAGCTGCGGCTCGCCTGATGCCGTCTGCTTGGCGGCGGCGATCGCCTTCAGCATGCGCTCGCGGTTGGCGAAGACATCGCCATAGGTGCTGTCGCTGCGGAAGAGGATGAAGCCGCGCAGGTTGACCGCCTGCTCGAGCATGGCCTGCAGCGCATCGTCGATCTGATTGACGAGCAGCTCCGATTTTTCCTGCTCGGCGGAGGCGGCCGCCGACGCAGTCGCCTTCGAATAGACGAAAGCCGAAACGGACACGAAGATCAGAATGAGGGCTGCGAACGTGGCCGCAAGCTTCCCGTTCAAGGATATGTTTTTAGCAGACATTGGTGAGTTCTCCTGGCGACAGTCGACGCGGCGAGAGACGGCCGCGCGCAAGGCGCAACCGCAGAGACTTGGAATCGGAAACATGATCGGCGAAAGACGCCTGCGCCTTCATGGCGCCAAGCGGTTCGGACCAACCGCTGCAATCGTACCGACCCTATGCGGGCAGACTTTAAATTTGCTTAAATTGCGCATCTCAGGAATTGCCCTGCAATCCGCTGGGAATAAAATGCTTGCAACCGACGGCTTTGCCGGTCATTCACAGCCGATGTCCGATCAAAACAGCCAACGCCTCGATCAGCTTCTCGTCTCCCGCGGCCTCTTTGCCAGCCGCTCGCGGGCGCGCGACGCCGTGCAGCGCGGCACGGTCAGGATCGGCGGCCAGCTCGTCACAAAGGCCGGCGCGCTCTTCGGCGACGATGCCGAGATCGAGATCGATGATCCGGCACAGGCTTACGTCTCGCGCGCCGCACTGAAACTCACCGCCGCTCTCGACCATTTCCGCCTCGATCCGGCCGGCCATCACTGTCTCGATATCGGCGCTTCCACCGGCGGCTTCACCGAGGTGCTGCTGCAGCGGGGTGCTGCGCATGTCACGGCAATCGATGTCGGCCATGGGCAGATGCATCCGCGGATCTCGGCCGATCCGCGGGTGACGAACCGGGAGGGCGTCAACGCCCGCAGTCTCAGCGCCGACGATATCGGCGAGCCCGCCACCTTCATCGTCTCCGATGTCTCGTTCATCTCGCTGAAGCTGGCGCTGGCTCCGGCGCTCGATCTCGCCGCGCCGGGTGCCTTCGCCGTGCTCCTGGTCAAGCCGCAGTTCGAGGCCGGGCGCGAGGCGATCGGCAAGGGCGGGCTTTTGAAGGATCCCTCGTCTGCTCCGGCCGTCGCATCCGAGCTGGAGCGCTGGTTCACCGAGGACATGGGCTGGAAAAGCCTCGGCCTCATTCCCTCCCCGATATCAGGCGGCGACGGCAATCGGGAATATCTTCTGGCAGGATTGAAAGCGTGAGCACCGAAACCGTCACGATCGAGAAACTCGGCGCCCTGGGCGACGGCATTGCAAGCGACGCTGGCGGGCCTGTCTACGTGCCCTTTTCCCTGCCCGGGGAAACAGTGGCGATCGCCCGCGTCAAAAGCCATGGCACGATCATGTCGATCGCAGCGCCTTCACGCGACCGTCAGGAGCCGCCCTGCCGGCATTTCGGCCCGGACGGCGTCAACGGCACCTGCGGCGGCTGCACGCTGCAGCACCTGGCCGATGGTCCTTATCGCGCCTTCAAGCGCCAGCTGGTCATCGATGCGCTGAAGTCCAAGGGCTTGACGCCTGACGTCGGCGAGATCGTCCCGGCTCACCCGGGTGAGCGCCGGCGCGTGGTGTTTGCGGCGCGCAAGACCGAGAAGGACATGGTGATCGGTTTCAACCAAGCCGAAAGCCACCATATCGTCGCCATCGAGGAATGTCCGATCTCGTCGCCGGGCATCGTCGCCCGGCTGCCGGCGATCAAGGCGATCGCCGCATCGCTGGCGACCAGTGCCGAAGCCTTCCGGATCGCCGTGCTCGAAACGCTCTCCGGCCTCGATCTGGCGGTCGACGAGATCAAGAAGCTCTCCGATCCGCAGCGGCGCAAGGCGATCGAGACCGTGCTGGCCTTGCGCGGCATCGCCCGCGTGACGGTGAATGGCGAAATCCTGGTCGAGCCGTCGAAGCCGCTCCTCGATTTCGGCGGTGTCTCGGTTTCGCCGCCGTCCGGCGGCTTTGCCCAGGCAACCAAGCCGGCCGAAGAGGCGATGGCGGAGCTGGTGCTTGCCCATGCCGGCAAGGCCAAGCGGATCGCCGATCTCTTTGCCGGCGCCGGCACGTTTTCACTCAGGCTGGCGCGGATCGGCCGCGTCCATGCCGTCGAAGCCGAGGCAAATGCGCTCGCCGCCCTTGACCAGGCCGCCCGCAAAACCCAGGGGCTGAAGCCGGTGACGATCGAGAAGCGCGATCTCTTCCGCCGTCCGCTGATGACGCAGGAATTCAAGCCCTATGACGCCGTCGTCTTCGATCCGCCACGCGCCGGCGCGGAGTTCCAGTGCAAGGAGCTCGCCCGTTCGGCGGTCAAAAAGATCGCGGCCGTCAGCTGCAATCCGCTGACGCTGGCGCGCGATCTCGCCATCCTCGTCGAGGGCGGCTACCGCATCACCGGCGTGACGCCAATCGACCAGTTCCTGTGGACCTCGCATGTCGAGGTGGTGGCGACGCTGGAGAAATAGCGCCGCCATATTCGCCTCAGCGGCGCATGAAAGCTTCGAAGGCGGCCCGCGCCTCTGCACTTTTCAGCCGGGCGGAGAAATGGCGAGCCTCTTCGTCGATGCGGGCGATGATTTCCTCGCGCGGGCCGCGGATAAGATCGCGCGCAATACGCAGCGCCTCGGGCGGCTTGGCGGCAAGCTTTGCGGCAGCCGCCAGTGCCTGTCTTTCAACCTCTTCCGGCGTCGTCACCTTCCAGACAAGACCGGCTTCCCTTGCGTCCTCGGCGCTAAAGGCCTCTCCGGCCGCGAACATGGCAAAAGCTCGCTGGTGGCCCATGACGCGCGGACCGATGAGGCTGGACGCCGCTTCCGGCACCAGCGCCAGATCGACGAAGGGCGTGCGGAACTGGCTGCGGTCGGAGGCGATCGTCAGGTCGCAATGCAGGTTGAGCGTCGTGCCGATGCCGATCGCCAGGCCGTCTACCCCGGAGACCAGCGGTTTTTCGGCTCTGACGAGCGCGTAGAGAAAATCGATCAGTTCCTCTCCCATGCCGCCGCCCATGGCAACGGCCAGAAAATCGCCGATGTCGTTGCCGGCCGAAAAGCTGCCCTCGGTGCCGAGGAACACCGTCACCCTGATATTCGCGTTCGCATTGGCGGCATTCAGCGCTTCGGTCATGGTGCGGTACATCGCCCGCGTAAAAGCATTCTTCTTCTCCGGCCGGTTGAAGCGGATGAGCTGGACGCCCGGATGGGCGGAAGGCTGTTCGACGATGATGTGATCGGTCATGGAGGTTTCCTCAGACAAGCAGAATGCGGGCGGCGGCAAGGCTTGCCGCGCCGTTGACGACCCGGTCGCGCAGGGCTGCGGTCTCGGCAAGCAGGTTTTCGGCGGCGAAGCGGCAGAGCGCGATGCGGCCCTCGGCTTTGCCGTCGCCGCTCTCGGCCAAGCCACCCTTGGCAAGATAACAGCCGGTGAGCACCAGCCCGAACAGGCGCTGATAGGGTGTAGCGCCGGCGAGCGCTTCACCAGCCCTGTCGTCCGCCAGCGCCTTCAGCAGCCAGCTCGTCGCCTGTTCAAGGTCGGCGATGGCTGCATCGAGCCGCGCGGCCGTTTCGCCGAAACCGTCGAGATTGGAGCGGCGGACGCCGTCGGCGATCTCCTGCAATTCGACGATAAAACCTTTCACCTGATCGCCGCCGGAAAGCGGCAGCTTGCGGGTGACGAGGTCGATCGCCTGGATGCCGTTGGTGCCCTCGTAGATCGGCGCGATACGGGCATCGCGGAGATACCGGGCCGCCCCCGTCTCCTCGATGAAACCCATGCCGCCATGCACCTGGATGCCGAGCGAGGCGACCTCGACGCCGGCATCGGTCGAAAAGGACTTGGCGATCGGCGTCAAAAGGGCGGCGCGCTCCTGCCAATGGCGGCCATCACCTGCCCGGCGGGACATGTCGATCGCGTGGGCGCAGGCATAGGAGATGGCGCGCGAGCCCTGGGTCAGCGCCTTCATGGTCAGAAGCATGCGGGCGACATCAGGATGTTCAACGATCGGGCTCATGGCGGCGCCGGTCGAGCCAGGGGCCTTGCCCTGCGTGCGCTCGCCGGCATAGGCGAGCGCCTTCTGGGTGGCGGCCTCGCATATGGCCACACCCTGCATGCCGACCGCCAGACGGGCATTGTTCATCATCGTGAACATGCAGGCGAGCCCCTTGTTCTCCTCACCGACCAGCCAGCCGATCGCCCCCTTTTCGTCACCGAACCGGCCGTCGCCATAGATCATCGTGCAGGTCGGCGAACCATGGATGCCGAGCTTGTGCTCCAGCGAGTGGCAGAAGAGATCGTTGCGGGGGCCAAGCGAGCCGTCGTCGTTCACCAGGAATTTCGGCACCAGGAAGAGCGAAATGCCGCGCGTGCCGGCCGGCGCATCCGGCAGCCGCGCCAGCACCAGATGGATGATGTTGTCGGCGGCGTCATGTTCGCCCCAGGTGATGAAGATCTTCTGACCGGATATGCGATAGCTGCCGTCGGGCCTGCGTTCGGCGCGGGCTTTCAGGACGCCGAGATCGGATCCGGCATGCGGTTCCGTCAGGTTCATGGTGCCGGTCCATTCGCCCGACACCATCTTTTGCAGATATTTCTCCTTGAGTGCCGCGCTGCCATGAGTGCTGACCGCTTCGATCGCGCCCATGGTCAGCGTTGGCGCCAGCGCGAAAGCCATGGACCCGGAATTCCACATTTCGAGCGCCGCGACATTCAGCATGTCGGGCAGCGCCTGGCCGCCGAAAGCCTCCGGCGCCGTCAGGCCGTTCCAGCCGCCGGCGATCCAGTTGCGGTAGAGATCACGCCAGCCATCCGGCAGCCGCACCTCGCCATCGACGAGGCGGGCGCCCTGACGGTCGCCGATCTCGGCGAGAGGTGCCACTTCCTCTGTGGCAAAACGTCCCGCCTCGGCCAGGATGGCGTCGACGAGATCCTCGCCGAGATCGCCGAAAAGACCGTTCGACATCGCCTCGCCCATGCCGGCTACATGCTTCAATGTGAACGCGATTTCCTCAACGGGCGCCTTGTACATGCTTCCTCCTCCGTCGGGTGTCTGCACCTCATGCAAAGCCCTCCCCGGAAAGGGCTAGTTGATTTTTACGTAAACGTCAATTTTGATTCATGTGCCCCGATGCGATAATTCCACCCCGGCATGGCGCTTTCTTCTTGCACAGCGGCGCCCATGGACGGCATGGAGAACTGAAGACAACATATCGCCCTCGCAAAGGATCGGCGACCAATGGATACATTGCCCGTCAACATACCCGGTTTCGTCTGGGCCTATCGTTTCTCGCCGGACGAAAAAACGGCGGTGCGGCTGACCAACACCGCGACGGTGGCGGATCTGACCGCCGAGAACTGTTTCTACTGGCTGCATCTCAACCTCGTCGACGCCCGTGTGCGGGCCCTGCTCGAGACGCTCGACGGGCTGACGGAGGAGGCGAAATCGGCATTGACGACGCATGACACGCACGCGGCGCTGACCGTCGACGAGCAGATGCTCTACGGCACGCTCGTCGATTGCCAGCGTGATTTCGACCAGGACACCAACAATCTCGGCTGGCTGCATTTCGCCATGTCGGACCGCTTCATCGTCACCACAAGGCTGCAGCCGCTGCGCAGCGTCGAACGGGCGCGCACGCTAATCGAGAAGAATCCGGGCAAATTCTCGCGGCCGGTCGATCTCTTCGAGCTGCTGGTGATCGAATTCCAGCGCACACTGATCGCGATCGTCATCGAGCTTACCGAGGAGCTGAACCAGATCGAGGATATCGTCTACGACAACGCCCCGCGCGACGAGCGCCGGCGGCTGGCGCCGGTCCGGCAAACCGTGGTGCGGCTGCACCGGCATCTGCGCACGGTGCTGGCGCTGATGCGCCGAGCGGCGGCGGCCGATGACGATGAAATGCCCTTCGGCTTCGACGATGTGGCCCGGCGGCTGACGAGCCGGCTGGAAACGGTCGACCACGATGTCTACGCCCTGCAGGACCGGGCCCGCCTGCTGCACGAAGAAATCGATTCGAAACAATCCTCCGAGACCAACCGCCATCTCTATCTGCTGTCGATCATGACCGCCTTCCTGCTGCCGCCGACGCTGGTGACGGGTTTCTTCGGCATGAACACCGCCAACCTTCCCTTCGCCGTCGGCGATTACGGCACGGAATACGCCGTCATTCTGATCATCGCCTCGATCGCCTTCGCCTGGTGGCTGCTGCGGCGGGTGGATATTCTTTGAGGGTGAAAGCTCCGGCGTGACTCTCGGAGTGCGAGCGCGCTCCTATTCCATCAAACGTCGCGGTACTTGCCACAGAGCTCACCCGACGCTCCGTCATCCCAGGGCTTGACCTGGTCAAGCCCTGGGATGACGGAGTGTGGGTTAACGTTCTTGCCAAATTCGCCGCCGACGCAGCGGATGGCGCGGCGTTGCGCCTATCGCATCATGCGGGACGCGGCCACCGTCAGCATTGCGACGCTTCGGCCATCTAATTTCTGGCCTCGGCGATGGCGGGCAATCTCAGCGATCGATGCGCGGAGTTCATGCCACCACCCCGCCCGGAACGGTTCTTGCACGGTTACTAATATGTTCACCGTGGGAAGGCCTAATGTCATGAAGTGGCACACACCTGGAGAATTCAGCCCTCTGATGCTCGTTGTGGACGGGCCGGAAAAATACAAACTTGTCGCGAGCCTTTGGGATGCGGCGCAGCTGCTAACGGCTTGCTGGCCACTCGACGACGGCGAAGAATATCTGACCGCGGTGAAGGCTTGCCGAGATGCCATCCACGGGGACCTTCCGGCTGAGGACGCGCGAGAAGCGCTGATCAGTGCTGCCAAGGAAGCCGGCATTCCGGTGATTACCGTCGTTCACTGAGTTCGCAGCCGACTATGAAATGGGTTCACGGGCTCCTTCATGCCACCGCTATCGCTCCGCTCCCCACGTTTGGCCGGTCCCCTCTCCCGTTTCCGGGAGAAGGTTAGGGTGAAGGGCAAGCGAGCGCCGCCATCAATAAGGTGAATAGCACTGCTGGCGCGGGCCGTTATAAGGCTGGAAGGTGTTGTCGTAAGCCCGATAGGAGCGGTAGCGGTTTTCGCACCAGGCAACGTGAGCCGACCCCATGCGCCGCGCGGGCACCACGTAGCGCCGCGGCGGAGCGACGATGGCCCCGCCGAAGGCTGCGAGCGGATACCAGTAGCCGTTATAGCGGCGGTAGCCGGGGCGATAGTAGGAATAACCGCGATAGCCGCCATACCAGCCGGGGCGATAATAGGCGCCGGGGCGATAGCCGGGCCGGTAGTAGTCGCGTCGGTAATAGTACTGGACATTCTCGACAGCCGAGGATTTTTCAACCTGCGGCGCGGCCGGCATCTGGATTGCCTGCGACGGCACGAAACTCGTTAAAACGACGGCAGCGGCTATCACCGCGGTTGCCATCCTTTTTCTCAGCCCGATCATTTCTCTCTCCCATTCAACAGCGATCACCGCTTGGCCTGCAACGCTTGCGAGCGAAAATGGTTCCAAAAGCCGCCGGAACCGGCAGCTTCTGGATGAATAGAGCTTGGCCGGCTCAACCGGCAGCGGTCAAGCGACGGCGGAGATTTTCGCCTGGTCGCCCTGCAGGCGGTTCACCATGAAGTTCGAATACCATTCGAGGAACTGCATGACGCCGCCCTCGTGCAGAGCCGAATAGGGACCGGGCTCATAGGCGGGCGAGTGGATGCCGAAGGCATTTTCCTCGACGATCCGGCGGTCCTGGTCGTTGGTCTCGGTCCAGACGTGGGTCAATTCCTCGAGATTGTAATCGACGCCCTCGACGGCGTCCTTGTGGACGAGCCACTTGGTCGTCACAGCCGTCTCGTTGGCGCTGAGCGGCAGCACCCGGAAGGAGATGGCGTGGTCGCCGAGCAGATGATTCCACGTCGTCGGATAGTGGAAGAGCAGCATCGTGCCGATACGATTGATCGAGATGTCGTCGGAGATCCGGCGCTGCACGGCCGGCTTGCCCGACATGGTGTAGCTTTCGGCATCCTCGATCAGCGGCATGCGGGCGGTGCGGAACTGGCCATCCGGCGAGATCTGGAACTTGCTCGGCAGGCCGGCGGCCTCGCAGCGCGCCCAGTGGCCGGCGATCTCCGGATCGTCGGCGCCGCCGTCCGTGCCGGTGACGCTCGGCGCTTCCGGATAGGTGCGGCAGAGTTCCGGGTGATTGGCGGCGCAGTGGTAGCACTCGCGGTTGTTTTCCCAGACGAGCTTCCAGTTGCCCTTCTCGATGATCGTGCTCTGGAAGGCGACCTTGGTCTCGCCGATCCGGTGCGGCGCCATATAGGGCTCGATCTTGTCGCGCACCGGCTTGAAATCCGGGGCAACGTCGGCAAGGCAGATGAAAATATAGCCTGCGACGCTCTCGCAGTGGACCGGCTTCAGGTTGAAGCCGGTTTTGTCGAAATCGTCACCCATGTGACGGGCAAAGGCGAGCTTGCCGTCGAGATCGTAAGTCCACTGATGATAGGGGCAGACGAGGCGCACGGAAGAGCCATGCTCCTTCGTGCAGACGCGCGAGCCGCGATGACGACAGCTGTTGTGGAAGGCGCGGATGACATTGTCACGGCCGCGGACGATGACGACCGGATACGTGCCGATCTGGACGGTGAAATAGGCGCCCGGCTTCGGCAGTTCGCAATCATGGCCCATGAACAGCCAGTCGCGATAGTAGATCATCTCCATGTCGAGCTTGAAATAATCCTCGTCGGTGTAGAACGGCTGTTCGAGGCTGAAGCCCTCGCGGCGGTTCTTGAGCTGACGTAAAACGTTGCTGCGAATATCCATCTTCATGTCCTCGTGCACCAGCTGCCGCCTTCAAGCCGAAGGCTATGGAAGCGCGCCTGCTTCCTTCTCCCGCGGGAGAATTGTTTCATGGCGCCATTTAATCACCTGGCATTCCTGCCGCTTGGTTGTAATGCGACATCGGCTTCGAAATTGACGACAGGAGGCGCCGAGGCTTCAGGCAGGCCTTCCCGGTCGAGCCATCGTCCGACTCTATCGGCAATTATCGTCAATTGCGACATGGCGTAAAGACCAGATCGGCAAAGAGAGCGGCTCTTCGATATCGGCGATTGTTGCATTTACGACATTGCCGGCTTCCGTCCGATGCCCCGGTCGCTTCTTAACATCGCATTAAGCATACGATCTTATCCTGCTGGCAACCTCAGACCGACGAAGCACGCAAACCATGGCCAGACTCCGCTATTTCGACGCGAAAGAAGTAATCCGGCCGCAGGAGCGGCAACTGGTCGCCGCCCATTCCGAATTCCTGCGCACCGGCCGCATCCCCCGCGACCGGCGCCACTGGCTGGCCGAGGAAAGGCGCTACCTCACCCATGACGAGGTCGCCGAAAAGACCGGCCGCAAGCTGCAGGCGGCCGGCGAGAAGACGCATCAGCACATCAACGGCTTCCACCACTCGATCCAGTTTCCGAAGATGATCTTCCATCGGACGCTGCAGGACAGCCCGCATCTCGGTTATTGCCACGTCACCGCGGCACGCACGAAATTCGCCCGCTACGAAGAGGTCAGCTGGGCCTTCTACATCGCCAACTTCTATTCCGACATCGGCGACAACGACAATTTCTTCGAACGGATCGATGTCGGCTATTCCCGGATGTATTTCGCCGTCGCGATCAAGCCGGGCGAGGAGTCCTCCGAAAAGATGACGATCGACCGCTCGGTGCGTGGCAACGGGCTGCTCTTTCGCACCCACGATCCGCAGGCAGCGATCCGCAATATCCTGCTGCTCGGCGCCCGCAACGAGCAGCTGCGCGAAATCATCCGCCAACTGTGAGCCAACAAGGCGATTGATCGCCGGCGACGGAAAGCCTAATGACTGCCGGAACCAGACACGGGCAGCATATGGCACGCATCATCGACATCAGGGCAGACAGGCAGGCGGCGCTCGAAGCGGCCTGCGCCGCTCTTTCCGACGGCTTTGCCATCGCCATGCCGACGGAGACCGTCTACGGCCTTGCGGCCGACGCCACCAATCCGGCCGCCATCACTCGCATCTACGAGACCAAGGGCCGGCCGCGCTTCAACCCGCTGATCTGCCATATGGCCGATCTCGAGATGGCCGAACAGTATGCGGAGTTCGACCCTGTCTCGCGGGCGCTCGCCGAAGCCTTCTGGCCCGGCCCGTTGACGCTGGTGCTGCCGCTGAGGCCCGCAGGCCTGATCCACGCGCTGGCGACCGCCGGTCTCGACAGCGTCGGCGTGCGCGTGCCCAAGGGCTTCGCCGGCACCCTGATCGGCGCCTTCGGACGGCCGCTCGCAGCGCCGAGCGCCAATACCTCAGGCGCCATCAGCGCGACCAGTGCGGTCCATGTCGAAGCCGATCTCGGGGCGAGAATCCCGTTGATCCTCGATGCGGGACCGAGCGCCGTCGGCGTCGAATCCACCATCGTCAAGGCGGAGGGCGGCCGGCTGCGGCTGCTTCGGCCCGGCGGGCTGGCGGCGCGCGAGATCGAGCGCGTCGCAGGCCAGCCGCTGCTGCGCGCCAAAAAGGCATCGGCGGCAATCGAGGCGCCCGGCATGCTCGCCTCGCATTATGCGCCGGGCGCCAGCGTGCGCCTCAATGCGACCAAAGTTGAACCGGGCGAAGCGCTGATCGCCTTCGGCGGTGCGGCGGTCGAAGGCGCGCGTACGGCACGCATCGTCCTCGATCTCAGCCCACGCGGCGATCTGGCGGAAGCGGCGGCCAATCTTTTCGATTATATGAAGCGAGCCGATGCCAGCGGCGTATCGAGCATCGCCTTCTCGCCCATCCCGGACGATGGGCTCGGCGAAGCCATCAACGACCGGCTGCAAAGGGCTGCCGCGCCCCGCGCGACTGACTGACCTGATAGAAGCGACAGAGGATCGACCTGATGAGCAGCCCCGGCATTTCCACCGATCTTCTCGACCGCTTCGCCGCAATCGTCGGCGAAAAATATGCGTTGCGCGGCGAGGCCGATCTGGCGCCGCACCTGATCGAAAACCGCGGGCTCTATCATGGCTCCTCGCCTCTCCTGCTGAAACCCGGCGCGGTCGAGGAGGTCTCCGCGATCATGAAGCTCGCGACCGAGACCAAAACGGCGATCGTGCCGCAGACCGGCAATACCGGCCTCGTCGGCGGCCAGACGCCGCGTGCCGGCCAGGCCGATATCATCCTGTCGCTCGAGCGCATGAACAGGATCCGCGATGTCGATCCGGTGGCGAACGTGCTGGTCGCCGATGGCGGCGCGATCCTTGCCGATGTGCAGAAGGCGGCCGAGGCGCATGGACGGCTTTTTCCTCTGTCGCTCGGCTCGGAGGGCTCCTGCCGCATCGGCGGCAATCTCTCCACCAATGCCGGCGGCACGGCCGTGCTTGCCTATGGCAATATGCGCCAGCTCTGCCTCGGCCTCGAAGTGGTGCTTCCGACCGGCGAGATCTGGGATGGCCTGCGCCGCCTGAAGAAGGACAATACCGGCTATGACCTGCGCGATCTCTTCATCGGCGCCGAAGGCACGCTCGGCATCATCACCGGCGCGGTGCTGAAGCTGTTTCCTCAGCCGCTCGGCCATCAGGTGGCGTTCGCCGGCCTCAATTCGGTCGAGGATGCGCTCGCTCTCTTCAATCTTGCCGCCAGCCTCTGCGGCACCTCGCTCACCGGTTTCGAGCTGATGCCGCGCTTCGGCGTCGAGATCACCACGCGCCACATCGAGGGCGTGCGCGATCCGCTGGAAGCGGCATACCCCTGGTACGTGCTGATCGACATTTCGACGTCGGATTCGGCCGAGACGGCGGAGCGGATGATGAATGGCGTGCTGGAGCAGGGCTTCGAGGCCGGTCTGGTGCTGGACGCCGCGATCGCCGCCTCCGTCGCCCAGCAGAAGGCGATCTGGCATATGCGCGAGAGCATGTCGGATGCGCAGAAGCCGGAAGGCGGTTCGATCAAGCATGACGTGTCCGTGCCGGTGTCGAAGATCCCGCAGTTCATGGCCGAGGCGGAGAAAGCCGTCCTGGCGGCCATGCCGGGCGCCCGCATCTGCGCCTTCGGCCACATGGGCGACGGCAATATTCATTACAATATTTCCCAGCCGATCGGCGCCGACAAGTCCGCTTTCATCGCCCGCTGGCGCGAAATGAACCATATCGTGCATGGGTTAGTGCTCGCCCATGGCGGCTCGATCTCGGCCGAACACGGTATCGGCCAGCTGAAGCGCGACGAACTCGCGGCGATCCGCCCGGCCATCGAAATTGAACTGATGCGCCGCATCAAGCGCGCCTTCGATCCGGCTGATATCATGAACCCAGGGAAAGTCATCAGCCTCGAGGGGTGAGGCGGACGGTCAGGGTTTGCCCCTCATCCGGCTGCCGCCACCTTCTCCCCGCGCGCGGGGAGAAGGGATATGCCGCACCGGCTTCCTCCATCTCGACGTTGCGTTAGGCAAGTCCCCTCGCCCCGTTTACGGGGAGAGGGTTAGGGTGAGGGGCAGCCGTCGGCGCCGCGCTCCTGCCTGAACTGCCTCAAGCCTGCTGCGTGCCGCCGCCGGTCAGGATCTGCAGGGTCGGCGACTGCTGGGTGCTGTTCTGGACGTCGTACATCGCGGTGAAGCGCCGCAGCAGCTTGTCGACTTTCTTCGGATCCTGGAGATCCTCGAGCTTGACGAAACGATTGATGAGATCGGCCTGTTTGGCGACGTCCATGCTCGATATCTGGGACGGCAGGCTGTAAGCCGTCGTGATGACCTGATAGAGCGCCTTGTCGCCGAGCAGCGAATAGATCGAGGTGACGCTGGAGGCCTTGCGGCTGAAGTAGAGCGCCAGACGGACGCCGTCGTTGCTTTCGCCCTGTTGGGTCTCCAGCGTCTGCTGCAGGTAGAGCTCCTGGGTATTGTCCTCGGCCGCCTTGTTCTGGATGGCGCCGATCTTGGCGCGGGTCAGATTGCCGTCCTTGTCGAAGTTGAAGGCTGCGACGATATCCTTGAAGCGCGCATCGGCCTTGGTGTTGAGATAGCTCTTCTTGTCGTCGGGATCGGAGGTGAAGATCTTCTTCAGCGTCGCCTTGTCGTAATCCTTCGGGTCGAGGTTGTTCGCCTTCAACACCAGATCGGTCAGGCGGCTGTCATCGAGGAAATCGTCGAGCGACTGCACCTTCGCCATACCTTTGGCAAAATAATCCACCTCCTTGGTCGCGTCCTTCGATGCCTTGTCCTTTACCGGCCCGGCCTTCAGCAGCATGGTGACATGCGCCTTGTAGTCGGTGGCGTATTTGGCCATGGTCGCGTCTGGCAGCGCCTGGAGGGGTGCGGCCGCCTTGCCGTCGGGGCCGAAGTTGAAGGCGCGCGCCAGGTTGGTAATGCGCTCGTCCTTCAGCGAGGCGACATAGCCGTCCGGATCGTAGGCATCGCTCGTCAGGATTTTACGCATCATTGAGCGCGGCACGTCCTGATCGGTCAGGCCGAAGGCCTGCAGCGCGACATGATAGAGATCCGGCAGATTGTCGTTGCTCCTGGTGAAATCGGCCGTTCGATTGGTACGCAGGAAATCATTGACGGTCTTGACGTCGGAGAAGTTCAAGAGGCTGCTGCTGTCGGCCATCATGCTCTTGTAATTGTCGGCGACTTCTTCGATCGCCTCGTCGCGCTCGTCGTCATAGCGCGCCATGTAGTTGTCGTTGGTGGTCTGCGCCTGATCTGCGGTCTGGATCGAGCTGACGACGGGGAGCGATCCGTCGGCGGCAAAGTTGAAATCGGCATTGAAGTCGGAATAGCCTGCCGCGGCGGCGGCGGTCGCATCGGTCAGGATGCTCTTGAGATCGGCGTCCGTGATATCGAACGGCAGATTGTAAGTGCTCTTCAGGAAGTTGGTGATGGCGGGATCGGCGATGAGATCATCGACATTGGCGATCGTCGCCATGCGGGCGGAATAGTCGTCCGCGCGCGCCGAGGCGGCAATTTTCGTGTTGGTGATCTGGGCGGACGTCTGTGCCGCCATGCCGTCCTCGAGCGAACCGTCCGCTTTGAAGTTGAAAGCGGCGGCGACGTCGGCATAGGTGCCGGTGCCGCTCTGATCGGTCAGGATAGCGCGCAGATCGACATCGCTGACGGTCGACGGGATGCCGTAGGCGTTGCGGATGAAATTATTCAGCCGCCGGTCGCTTAGCAGCTGGTCGACATTGGAGATGCCGGCGATGGTTGCCTGGTAATAGACGGCGGCATCGTCGGCCTTGCTTGCCGTGCTGGCGCTTTGCGCCGCGCTCTGCGTGGAATAGAGGGTCGCGACCGAGCCATCCGTTTTGAAATTGAAGAGATCGTGGACGTCGCTGTAGCCCTGGGCGCTGGCAGCCGAGGGATCGACGAGGAAGCTCCTCAGCGTTGCGTCGGAGACGCTGTCGGCGATCTGCATGCTGGTTCTGAGATAGCTGACGGCGATGGGATCGGACATGATGTCGTCGACATTGGTGACATTGCCGATCATGCTGTTGAAGTGAGCTGCGTTCGCCGCCGATTTGTCGGTGGTCGACTTGCGCTGCGCGTCGGTCTGAATCACCGACCCGTTGATCGAGCCGTCAGCCTGGAAGTTGAAGTCGGCATTGAGATCGGCATGCCCCTGGGCGGCGGCATAGGTCGAGTCCGTCAGAATGCTCTTCAGCTCGGCATTGCTGAAACTGGTGCCGAGGCCGTAGGCATCCTTGATGTAGCGCGCCAGAACGCTGTCGGCGAGCAGGTCGTCGACATTGGTGATGCTGCTCGACCGCGAGGTCACGCTATAATAATTGGCGGTGCTTGCCGCCGCGTCCTTCAGCTTGTTCGACTGGTCGATCGTCTGGGCACGTGCGGTTGTCGATGTCGTGCCGTCCGCCTTGAAATTGAAGGCGTTGTAGACATTGGTGAAGCCCATCAGCTGGGCGTAGCCGGGGTCGGTCAGCACCATGCGCAGCGCTGGCGCGGTGAAGTCGGCGCCCATGCTGTAGGCGGTCTTGATATAGGAGGTCAGGCGACTGTCGGCGACGAGATCGTCGACATTGGTGATCGTGCCGATCTTGGCGGTGTAATAGGCCTGGTTGTATTCGGCCGCCGTCTTGCTGACATAAACGACATCGGAACCGACGGAATTGTCGATGATGACGGACTGGTTATTCAGCGTATAGGTCTCGATGATCGACGACTTCTGCGTCGCGGTCTGGGCGCTGCCGTTGACCGTCCCGTCGGCATTGAAGCTGAACTGGGCGGCAAGCGCCTTGTACTTGTCGCCGCCCTGCGTGTTGACGACGCTTGTCGGGTCGCTGAGATCGCTCGTCAGCACCTGCCGCAGGAAATCCTTGGACGCATAGGTGGGATCGATCTTGAAGGCCTTCAGCACATAGGTGCGCAGCCGCGTGTTGTTGACCAGGTCGTCGACGGTCTGCACGCTGTCGATATTGTTGCTGTAATAGGTGCTCTCGGTGGCAGCCGCCTTGTCGGCATCGACGAAGGACTGCTTATAGAGGCCGATGAGCTCGTCCTCCTGCGCGTCGGTCTGAACGTCCTTCTCGGGTGCGTTGAAATTGAAGGCGGCGGCGAATTCACGGTAGCGCGTATCGGAGAGCTTGTTGGCGTAGCTGTTCGGGTCGGTGAGATCGCTTTCGAGCACCTTCTTCATGAAGGCCTTGGCGTAGGTCATGTCCTCAAGACCATAGGCCTTCATGGCGTAGCTGTAGAGCTTGTAGTCGCCGAGGAAGTCGTCGACGTCTTTGACCTTGTTGATGTTGTCGGCGTAGTACTGGGCATCCTTCTTGACCGTCGCCTGCGAGGCGACCTTGTTCAAGCTCGACGTCATGTCCTTCGACAGGATCGTGTACGCGAGGGAGGCCGTGATCATGAAAAGCGCCCTTTTCGGCAAAATCTCTAAAGAACGACAAACTGCTGGTAAGCCCATTTTGCCACGCAAAACTTACCCGAGACTTACCTTTGGATTGCGCCATTTCAGGACGGCGGGCCGTTCACCTTCCGGAAACCCTGCCGGATTCGGTTTTGATAACCATCAGGGGAGGCAAAGTTTTCTTAACCGCAATTTTTAAGCTGTACGGAAGGGGGGCCGCCTATTGTCGGACATAGAGGACGAAAAGTCCCGAGGAGAAGACCGCAAACCGGCTCTCAGGTAAGACAAGGGTAGAATGAAATGAACAATCCCGTTTTGAAGCCCGTTTGGGCTGGCACGACGCTGCGTCTCGATCCGTCCCGCTTCCCGCAGCAAATCAGCTACGCCATCCATGATTGTTCGGATGACGTCAGCATCACGATCGACGAACGCGGCGCAGTCCTGCGGAAAGTCCTTCCCTCCAGCGGCCTGCCGCTCTCGATTGCCCTGCCGAGGCGCGTCTTCAAGGGTGTCGCCGCCCGCGCCATCGACCATGGCGACGGCGAGGTCACCGTCACGCTCGAGCTTCACCATGCGGATCCGGAACTCTGCATTCCGCTGCTCGTCGCCCATGATCTCAGCGACATCGCCGCCGACTGGCGCAGCTGGTCGGAGGCCTTCCGCATTCCGATGCTGATGGTCGAGGCCGATGGCGTCGCCCGGCCGCTCGAAGACCATATCGGGGCGCTGCGCACCAGCGACCTCAAGCCGCGCCGCCGTCATTCCTACTTCGCCAATCGCCGTCCGCGCTTCCTCGTGCGCCGCACCACCGGGCAGCTGGGCGTCGCCATGAAGATCGAAGGCAAGGAAATCATCGCCCGCAACTGACCGAAATCGCGACAGCGCCATTTCGATTTCGAAACCCGGCACTCGTGCCGGGTTTATCGTTTCACGCGCCGTTACCCTCAAGGAAGGGCGAAGAGCAGCGAAAAGAACAGACCGAGGAAGATGGTCAGGCCGACGCGGTTGTTCGACTTGAAGAGCGCCAGGCATTGCGCGGGATCGTTGATATCGAGCCGGACGATCTGCCAGGCGAACATGCCGGCCGCGCCGAACAAGGCGATAAAGGCGATGAGATTGGCGCCGGCGAGCGCGAAGGCCGCAAACATCAGCACCAGCGTCAGCCCATAAAGGCCGATCAGCCATTGCCTCGTCTTATCACCGAAAAGGCGGGCGGTGGAGCGCACGCCGATCAGCTCGTCATCCTCCTTGTCCTGATGCGCATAGATCGTGTCGTAACCGATCGTCCAGGCGATGGAGGCGGCATAAAGCAGGAGGGCGGCAAAGGAGAGGCCACCCAGAATGCCCGCCCAGCCCATCAGCGCGCCCCAGGAAAAGGCAAGGCCGAGATAGAATTGCGGCCAGTCGGTGAAGCGCTTGGCATAGGGATAAAGTGCGACGATTCCGAGCGAGAGCAGGCCGAGAAAGACAGTGAACCAGTTGAATTGCAAGAGCACGAAAAGGCCGACCAGCGCCTGAATGCCGATGAAAATCTTGGCGCGGGCGCGGGTGACGCGGCCGGAGGGCAGCGGACGCGAGCGGGTGCGCGCCACTTCCATGTCGATCTCGTGGTCGACGAGATCGTTATAGGTGCAGCCGGCACCGCGCATGGCGACGGCGCCGATGAAATAGAGGAAAAGGTGGGACACCAGCAGGCTGCCGGAATAGAGCCCTTGCCCGATCGCCGCATTGGAGGCGAGCGTGGCCGACCAGAAGCACGGCCACATCAAGAGCTCCCAGCCGATCGGGCGATCCCAGCGTGCGAGCTGCGCATAAGGCCAGAGCCATGGCGGCAGGATCCGGTAGACCCAGTTATCGGAAGGTGCGTCGGAGACGCGATCGTTGAACTCGCCTGTATCTTGCATGCCGTTCATCTAGCGGCCGGCTGGCGATCCGGTCAAGAAGCGATCGCGGCAGCGCCAAGAAGCGCGTCGCATTGGACGCGCTTTGGCTCTTTGCTCATGCATGTCGTTGTCCCGGAACCGTGGCACACTTCCGAGCGACGTGCATTGCGTTTATGCATGTCGTTGTCCCGGAACCGCGCACACTTCCGGGCGACATGCATTAAATTATTGCAGCGAGAAATTGAACCTGTAGGTCGCCGAGACACCGATGAGCAGCTGGTTCTTCGAGCCGCGCTGCTGCACGAGACTGCTGTCGGCCGCCGGCCCCGCCAGTCGCTTATATTCGAGGAAAGAGCTGGCCGACAGGTTTTCCGTCGCCTTCCATGTCAGAGCCGCGCCGGCGCCATAGGACTGGATGCCCGACGACGGCTTGTATTGATCAAGCCCGCTCGCCGCCGACTGTTTGGCGTTGACGCCGTAATAGGCATCGTAATAGCCGCTAGTGGCGAATGTCGCGCGTGGACCGCCTGACAGTTGCAGGTTGGGGGCGATGTCGGTGAAGGCATCGACGGCGAGATCGGCAACGACGCCGTCATGCGAGCGGATGCCCTGGCGAACTTCGGCGCGGGCGCGCAGGAAATCGGTCGGATAGACTTCGACGAAGCCGCCGGCTTCCGCTCCCCATTTGACCTTCTTCATGCCTTTCAGCTCGTGACCGTCGCCCTCGTCGCGCGAAGGCACGAATTTGCCGGCGATGCCGGCGCGGAAAGCACCATTATCCATCAGGGCGAAGGACGGATTGTCGTTGCGCGAGGAAAAGCGCGGAGCCGAGCCCTGCCGGCCGGCCGAAATCAGCGGGCTGAAGCGGAATTCATAACGCCGTGAACCCTCGAATTTCGGCGCGGAAAAGCCGGCGACACCGACGCTCAGATACCAGTCGCCGGACCAGAAATGCTGGCCGCTTTCCTGCGCGAGCGCCAAGGCAGGGGATGAAAAGACAATAGCCAGGGAGATCGATACGACTGATCGATGAAACACGTCCGCACTCCAGAAAACGCAAAAACACAGCCGCGGAGAGCGGCGGTGGCTACATTTATCGTGAGGTCGTTACGCCAATGTTAACCACGGCGACAAAGGGCGCTCAATGAAAGGCGTGCCGTGTAGCCCCCTCATCCGCCCTACGGGCACCTTCTCCCCGCTGGGGAGAAGAGGGATCGAGACCTCGCGACACGTCCCCTTCGCCCCAGCGGGGAGAAGGTGGCGGCAGCCGGATGAGGGGGCCGCAGCCGATGCCATCAGTTATAGAATTCCGCAAAACCCTCCCCCAGTCGCCCTATCTCTGGTTCCACCGGCGAATGACCGGTTCGGTCAGGTCGTGCTCATAGCCGAGCACGCTGATGCTGGCCGTATCCAGTGAGAAATATGCGCCCCCTTGCGGCGGCAGGCTGAGCCAGCGGGCGGCCAGGACGCGCAGGAAATGCGAGCTGGAAAAGATCAGGATGGGGGCTGCCGCTTGGCGAAGCGCGTGGATGACGGTGTCGGCGCGGGCACCGACGTCAGCGGCCGTTTCGCCGTTCGGGCAACCGTCGCGAAAGAGCTGCCAGCCGGGGCGCTCCGCCAGGATCGCCTTGGTGGTAACGCCTTCATAGGCGCCATAGTCCCATTCGGCGAGATCGTCGCGGATCACCGCGCCCGCTCCGAAGCCGGCGAGCGCGCAGGTCTTATGGGCTCGCGCCGACGGGCTCGACCAGACGGCGGAAAAGGAAAGGCCGGCCAGCCGCTCGGCGAGTTTTCGAGCCGCAGTCTCACCGTTCGCCGTCAGGGGAATATCGCTGCGCCCGGTATGGCGCCCGGACAGGCTCCATTCGGTTTCACCGTGGCGGACCAGGTAAATTTCGGGAAAGACATTGCTCATCAGCAGTCTCTTTTCATCACAAACGCCGCGGGATCAGAACGTCACCTTTTCCAGCGGTGCCCGCCTCGCCTCGAATTCCTTCAGCTTCGCTTCATTCTGCGCGATATAGTTGCGGTTGTCGGGAACGGCGAACTGGTTCTTGGCAATCTGGATCTGCAGGATGAACAGCTCATCCCAGCGGAAGCCCATCTCCGAACCCGCCAGATAAAACTCCCACATGCGGAAGAACTGCTCGTCGTAAAGCGCCACCGCCTCGGCCTTGCGCGCCACGAAACGCTCGCGCCAATGACGCAGCGTATAGGCATAATGCATCGGCAGGATTTCGACATCCCTGACCAGCAGCCCCGCCTTTTCGAGCGGCGCCACCACCTCGCCGACCGAGGGGATATAGCCGCCGGGAAAGATATATTTCTCGATGAAGGCATTGGTGCCGAAGCTCGGCTTCGGCCGGCCGATCGAATGCAGCACCATGACGCCGTTATGGTCGAGCAGGTCCGCCACCTTGCGGAAGAAATTGCCGTAATTGCCGATCCCGACATGCTCGAACATGCCGACCGAGACGATGCGGTCGAACTTCCGGCCGTTCATGCTGCGGTAGTCCTGCAGCTCGAAACGCACCCGCTCGGACAGGCCGCGCTTTTCGGCGCGTGAGCGGGAGACCTTCAGCTGCTCTTCGCTGAGCGTGATGCCGGTGAACTCGGCCCCTTCAGTCGCCTCCGTCAGATACATGCCCATGCCGCCCCAGCCGGAGCCGATTTCCAGGATGCGCTGGTTGGGCTGAAGCAGCAGCTTGGCGGCGATATGGCGTTTCTTGGCGAGCTGTGCCTCGTCGAGACTGATGCCCGGCGGTTCGAAATAGGCGCAGGAATATTGCCAATCCTCGTCGAGGAAAAGATCGAAGAGCTTGGCCGACAGATCGTAATGATGGGCGACATTGTGCTTGTTGCGATTGATCGGCACGCGGCTCTTCAGCTGCTGCCAGGCGATACGGCCGACGAGCAGCGCCGCCATCTTGAAATCGAAGATCTCGTTGGTGGTGTTCTGCTTCACCAGCGACAGGAAGTCGTAGATATTGCCCTGTTCGAGAATGAACCGCCCCTGCATGTACATCTCGCCGAGCTTCATCGTCGGGTCGCGCCGAATGGCGTCTTCGGCCTCCTGATCGGCAAGCCGGGCGACCACCATGTCTCCGGTGCCGTCGCCGATCACGTGGGTCTCGCCATTGGCAAGGGTAAGTTTCAACGAACCCTTGCGGATGATTTGCTGGACAATCGATAGGAAAGCCGACGCCATGGACGCCTCGCAAATGTGACAGGATGGTCACATCAACTTAATAACTCTCCTCCGCCTTACAAGCGCCGGATTTAGCAGTCCGCAAAGAACGCTGCCAAACTGTTGCATTTTTGCCGAAATGACGGGTAAGCCGTTATTTTCGTTTCATGGCTTCGGCGAGTGCAGCACCGAAGGCGCCTTGGCTCTCCTGTCTGGGCGCGGCGGGGCGCCTGTCGTTTTGCGGCCGGCCACCCTGATTTCCGCGAGAATCACCACGAGGTGGAGCAGCGGCGGAACCGTCGTCACGGCGCATCGAAAGGCCGATGCGCTTGCGCTTGGCGTCGACTTCGACGACGCGCACCTTGACGACATCGCCCGCCTTGACGACCTCGTGCGGGTCCTTGACGAAACGATCGGCAAGCTGCGACACATGCACCAGACCGTCCTGATGCACGCCGATATCGACGAAGGCGCCGAAGGCGGCGACATTGGTGACGGTGCCTTCGAGCACCATGCCGGGCGTCAGGTCGGAAATCTCGTTGACGCCCTCGGCGAAGGTCGCGGTCTTGAAGCTTGGACGCGGGTCGCGGCCGGGCTTTTCCAGCTCGGCGAGGATGTCGCGAACCGTCGGCAGACCGAATTTCTCGTCGATGAACTGACGAGGATCGACCGATTTCAAGACGGCGCTGTCGCCCATCAGCGTACGCAGATCGCGGCCGCAGGCAGCGACGATTTTCTTGGCGACGCCGTAGGCCTCGGGGTGGACCGAGGAGGCGTCGAGCGGCTCCTTGCCGTTCGGAATGCGCAGGAAGCCGGCGCATTGTTCGAAGGTGCGGCCGCCGAGTCTTGCGACCTTCAGCAAATCGCGCCGCGTTTCGAAACGGCCCTCGCTGTCGCGGTGGCGGACGATGGCCTCGGCGATCGATGGGCCGAGGCCGGAGACGCGGGATAGCAGCGGCGCCGAGGCGGTGTTCAAATCGACGCCGACGGCGTTCACCGCGTCTTCGACGACGGCATCGAGCGAACGCGACAGCTTCTGCTGGTCGACATCGTGCTGATACTGGCCGACGCCGATCGATTTCGGCTCGATCTTGACGAGTTCGGCGAGCGGATCCTGAAGGCGGCGGGCAATGGAGACGGCGCCGCGCAAGGACACGTCGAGATCGGGAAACTCAGCCGCTGCGGTCGCCGAGGCGGAATAGACCGATGCGCCCGCTTCCGAAACGATCACCTTGGTCGGCTTCGGCGCCGGAAGCTCGGCCAGCATGTCGGCCACCAGCTTTTCGGTTTCGCGGCTGCCGGTGCCGTTGCCGATCGAGATCAGCTCGACATTGTGCTTGCGGATCAGCGAGGCAAGCTCGATCTGGGCGCCGCGCACGTCGTTCCTCGGCTGGAAGGGATAGACGGTCGAGGTCGCCACCACCTTGCCGGTGCCGTCGACGACAGCGACCTTTACGCCGGTGCGAATGCCGGGATCGAGCCCCATCGTCGCGCGCGAACCGGCGGGGGCAGCCAACAGCAGGTCCTTGAGATTGCGGGCGAAGACATGGATCGCCTCCTCTTCGGCCCTTTCGCGCAGCTCGCGCATCAGGTCGAGCGACAGCGACATGGAAAGCTTGACGCGCCAGGTCCAGCTGGCGACCTCCATCAGCCAGCGGTCGCCGGGACGGCTTGCACCGATCTCATAGGCCGCCGCAATCATCCGTTCGACCGGCTTGTTCGGCGAGGCGGTCTCGGCATCGGCCTCGATCGTCAGCGTCAGCACTTCCTCGTTCCAGCCGCGCAGCATGGCGAGCGCGCGGTGGCCCGGCGCAGTCGCCCAGCGTTCGGAATGATCGAAATAATCGGAAAATTTTTCTCCCGCCGCCTGCTTGCCGTCGACGACCCTGGCTTTCAGCAGCGCAGCCTGGCGTAGATGGGCGCGCAACTTGCCGAGCAGGTCGGCATTTTCGGCAATGGCTTCGGCGATGATATCGCGCGCGCCTTCAAGCGCCGTTTTCACGTCGGTCACATCAGCAGTAATGAAGCCTTCGGCGACAGCCGCCGGTTCACGGCCGCGATCGGCCAGGATCGCCTCGGCAAGCGGGCCGAGGCCGCGTTCGCGGGCGATCTCGGCGCGGGTGCGGCGCTTCGGCTTGTAAGGCAGGTAGAGATCCTCGAGCTCCGCCTTGGTTTCGGCCCCGGCAACCTTCCCCATCAGCTCGTCGGTCATCTTGCCCTGGCCGGTGATCGATTCGACGATCGCATCGCGGCGGGCTTCGAGTTCGCGCAGATAGACCAGCCGCTCGGCAAGATTACGCAGCTGCGTATCATCGAGCCCGCCCGTCACTTCCTTGCGGTAGCGGGCGATGAAGGGCACGGTGGCGCCTTCGTCGAGCAGCTCGATGGCAGCCTTGGCCTGGTCGGGCCGAGCATTGATTTCGGCCGAGATGCGGGCGGCGAGGAAACGGAGGTCAGCGGCCATGGGATTTCCTATATCGACGAAAGTTGCGGGACCATAGCGGCGAAAAGCGGCAAGGCAATGCCCGACTGTGGTTTCCACAGCGGAAGTTGGGGAATTGGGGGTCATCAGCGTGTCGGCCCACCCCATGGCTCTCCGCCGTTTTTGCGGTTGTGCAGATGCGGCATTCTTTGATAGCAGAAGCAACGTTTTTGGATCGCCCCTCCCGCGGGCGCAAGGAAAAGAGTGACATGCCAAACCTTCTTCTCGAACTTCGCTCCGAAGAGATTCCGGCCCGCATGCAGCGCAAGGCTGCCGGCGACCTGAAGAAGCTCGTCACCGATGCGCTTGTCGAAGCCGGTCTGTCCTATGAAGGCGCGCGCGAATTTTGGACGCCGCGGCGGCTGGCGCTCGACATTCACGGTCTGACGGCGCGCTCCGCCGATGTGCGCGAGGAGCGCAAAGGGCCGCGCACAGACGCCAACGAGAAGGCGATCGAGGGCTTTCTGCGCGGCGCCGGCCTGTCGTCGGTCTCCGAGGCGCAGGTGGTGAGCGATCCGAAGAAGGGCGATTTCTACGTCGCGGTGATTTCGAAGCCGGGCCGCGCGACGGAGGAAATCGTCTCCGAGGTGATGCCGGGCATCATCCGCGATTTTCCCTGGCCGAAATCGATGCGCTGGGGCAAGGCCTCCTCAAAACCCGGCGCCTTGCGCTGGGTGCGGCCGCTGCAGTCGATCGTCTGCACCTTCGGCCCGGAGCATGAAGAAACCACCGTCATCCCCTTCGAGATCGACGGCATCACCGCCTCCAACGTCACCTACGGCCATCGCTTCCATGCGCCCGAGGCGATCACCGTGCGGCGTTTCGACGACTACGCGGCAAGCCTGGAAAAGGCCAAGGTCATCCTCGACGCCGAGCGGCGCAAGGACATCATCCTGCACGATGCCCGCGACATCGCTTTTGCCAACGGCCTCGAGCTGGTGGAGGACGAAGGCCTGCTGGAGGAAGTCTCCGGCCTCGTCGAATGGCCGCAGGTGCTGATGGGCAGCTTCGAGGAGGATTACCTCTCGATTCCCTCCGAGATCATCCGCCTGACGATCAAGACCAATCAGAAGTGCTTCGTCACCCGCAAGCAGGGTGAAGAGACGCTGTCGAACAGGTTCATCCTGGTTTCCAACATCCAGGCGCATGACGGCGGCAAGGAGATCGTCCACGGCAACGGCAAGGTGGTGCGCGCTCGTCTTTCCGATGCGCTGCATTTCTGGAAGCGCGACCAGGGCGACATGCCCGATCTCGAGACACTCAAAACATCTGCAGCAAAATTCGGTCTCGACCTGAAGAAGCCGCTTGACCAGCGCATGGCCAAGCTCGACGCGCTCGACGTGACCTTCCATGCCAAGCTCGGTACGCAGGGCGATCGGGTCGCTCGCGTTCGGGCGCTGGCAAAGGAACTCACCGCTATCACCGGCGCGGATGCGGCTCTCGTCGATCGTGCCGCTGTGCTCGCCAAGGCGGATCTGCGCACCGAAGCCGTCGGCGAATTCCCGGAGCTGCAGGGTCTGATGGGGCGCAAATATGCGGCGCTGCAGGGCGAAAACGCCTCCGTTGCCGCGGCGGTCGAGGACCATTACAAGCCGCAGGGTCCGTCGGACCGCGTGCCGGAGGACAGGGTGGCGATTACGCTGGCGCTTGCCGACAAGCTCGACACGCTGACGGGCTTCTGGGCGATCGACGAGAAGCCGACAGGTTCGAAAGACCCGTTTGCGCTGCGACGTGCCGCCCTCGGCGTCGTTCGCATCCTGCTGGAGCGCAGGGTCCGTCTGCCGCTGCTAGCGACGACCAAGGATGGCGATCTGCTCTCCTTCTTCCATGATCGCCTCAAGGTCTATCTGCGCGACCAGGGCGCCCGGCACGATCTGATCGACGCGGTGCTGACGCCTGAAGCCGACGACCTGTTGATGGTGGCGCGCCGCGTCGAGGCGCTGACAGCCTTCATCACCTCGGAGGACGGCGAGAACCTGCTCGCCGGCACCAAGCGCGCGACGCAGCTGCTCGCCGCCGAGGAAAAGAAGGGCACCGTCATCGCCGACGGCGTTTCGCCGGCGCTCTTCAGGCTCGATGCCGAGAAGGAGCTGTTCGCCGCCATATCGAGCGCCTCGAAGGATGCGGCGAATGCCGTTGCCGGCGAAGATTTCCGCTCGGCGATGGAAGCGCTTTCCAAGCTGCGCGGCCCGGTCGACCGCTTCTTCGAAGACGTGCTCGTCAACGACGAGGACGCCGCCATCCGCGCCAACCGCCTCGCCCTGCTGCGGTTGATCCGCGAGGCAACGGGAACGGTGGCGGATTTCTCGAAGATTTCGGGGTGATATAGCCAGCACGATCGGGCACTTGCACGTGGATGCTTGGGTTAAGCCCGCTTCGCACCAGTCTGGCACCGTCTACCAGATTCGAGCCACACGTCTCGGGAGCCCGGCAAGAACGGTGAGGTCGCGGCATGTCCTCTTCTCCCCAGCGGGGAGAAAGGTGCCGGCAGGCGGATGAGGGGGCCGCACGGCACATCCTTCACGTAAATCCTGTTCCGATACACCGACGATAGCACCTGCCCCTATGTCACGAGCACGGTCGAGACGGCCACAGCGCGGTCGGAGGTTGCATGGGCACTGTAGGAAAGACCTGCTTCGCCGGCCCCCTCATCCGCCCTACGGGCACCTTCTCCCCGCTGGGGAGAAGAGGGAGTCGAGAAGTCGCTGCAAATGAAATGAACGGCAAATACAGTTCGTATCTCTCGGAGAGCTGTCACCAACACTGGCATTGCCGCCACTGCGGCGTTATTCAATCGGCATGCAAGACAAGATCCTCGTCAGCGCCTGCCTCATGGGCCAGGCCGTCCGCTATGACGGGCGGGCAAAGCCATTGCTTCATCCGGCGATCGAGAGATGGCGGGCCGAAGGGCGGCTGGTGACGATCTGTCCGGAGATGTCGGCGGGTATGGCGGTGCCGCGGCCGCCGGCGGAGATCGCGGATGGAGCGACCGGCGAAGAGGTGCTGGCCGGCAGGGCGCGGGTTGTGGAACTGACCGGCGGCAACGTGACGGCGGAATTTCTGCAGGCGGCGGAGAATGCCGTGGCGCTGGCAAGGCAGACCGGCTGCCGCTATGCGCTGCTCATCGACGGCAGTCCGTCCTGCGGCTCCGGGTTCATCTATGACGGCACGTTTTCCGGACGCCGACAGGCCGGCAACGGCGTAACGGCGGCGGCGCTGAAAGCGGCCGGCGTCGAAGTATTTTCCGATGGGGAAATCGACCAATTGATCGACCGTCTGGCACAATAAAACGACACGGCCGCCGGAGAACCGACGGCCGCTAAGATTTTGGTGCTGAAAACTCTGATTGTCCCCGCCGCTTATGTTTTTACGCAGTTCCTGACGGAAAACCGTTTCACACTTTTCCTGGAATTGCGCTAGGCGGCGCGGCGACCTTGATGCGCAACGGGAGCAGCAGCGGCACTGTTGACGCGGAAACCGCGGATGAGATCGATCAATTCGTCGGTGTCGCTGGCGAGCGTCTCGGCCGATGCCGTGGTCTCCTCGGCCATGGCGGCGTTCTGCTGGGTGGCGGCGTCGAGTTGGTTCACCGACGAGGAGATCGAGCGCAGCGTCGTGTCCTGTTCGGAAGCGCTGTGGGCGATCTTGGCGACGATCTCGTTGGCGGCCTTGATCTGGTCGGAGATGCGCTTCAGCGCCTCACCTGCCTCGCCGACCAGACGGACGCCGTGATCGACCTGGCTGGAGGAGCGGGCGATCTGGTCCTTGATCTCCTTTGCCGCGGCAGCGGAACGCTGGGCGAGTTCGCGCACTTCCTGGGCGACGACAGCAAAACCCTTGCCGGATTCGCCGGCACGGGCCGCCTCGACGCCGGCGTTCAAAGCCAAGAGGTTGGTCTGGAAGGCGATCTCGTCGATGACGCCGATGATCTTCGATATCTCCGAAGACGATTTCTCGATGCCGCTCATCGCCTCGATCGCCTCGCTGACGATCGCATCGCTATGGGTGGTCTCGGCGCTGACGGCATGCACGCGCTTGCTCGCCTCATGGGCGCCATCGGCGGTCTGGCGGACGGCGACGGTGAGCTCATCGAGGGCGGCGGATGTTTCCTCCAGGCTTGCGGCCTGGCGCTCGGTGCGCTGCGACAGCTCGTTGGAGGCGCGGCGAATTTCTTCCTTGCTGGTGCCGATGTCACTGCCCTTGGCGCTGACCTTGGCCATGGCGGCTTCGAGATGCGACAGCGCATCGTTGAAGTTGTCGCGAAGGGCGGCGTATTTCTGGCCGAGATCGGCGCAGCGGACCGTAAGGTCGCCGCGGGCGATCAGCTCCAGCGCCTGGCCGATCGTCGTCACCACGCGGGCCTGGAGCGCGGCCTCGTCCTGCTGCTGGCGCAGGTTGTTTTCGCGCTCGCTTTCCAGCGCCAGCTGCTGGGCCGCCTCACGATCGGACATCTGATGGCGTTCCCGAATCTTCTCCTGCAGCGACAGCGTCGCCTTCGCCATCATACCGACCTCATTGTTCATGCCCGTATGCGGGATGACGATGGAAACGTCCTCTTCGGAGACCGCCTTCAATGCGGCATGGACATTGTTGAGAGGCCCCGATATGCCGCGGATGACGACGTAGGCGGCAGCCATGGCCAGGAAGAAAAGAACGATGCTGCCGGAGAGCGCGGTCAGGATCGTGCTATTAATCTGCGCATCGAGATCGTCCATATAGACGCCGGTGACAACGACGACCTTCCAGGGGTCGAAGGCCTGGCCATAGGCCGTCTTGCGATAATCGCCGGCCGGCTGGCCCGGCTTGCTGGTGGAATAAAATTCGACGAGACCGCCACCCTGCTGGCCGAGCTTGACCAGCTCTTCGCGATAGAGCTTGCCCTTGCTGTCCGGCTGCCCCTTCAGGTTCTGTCCGACCTTCGAGGCATCATAGTGGAACAGCATCCCGACATCGTAGCTGTAGCCGAAGAAATAGCCGTCCGGATCGTATTTCATGCCGTTGACGGTGGCGTAAGCCTGCTTCTGGGCATCCTCCAGCGTCATTTCGCCTGCGGTGACCTTGGCCTGGTAAAGCTTGAGAACCGAGATCGCCGACTGAACCTCGGCACGGAGCATGTCGTAACGCTCCTTGCAAATCGCATCGACCGAGGAGCGGATCTGCAGGGACGTGGCGATCGCAAAGGCCGCCATCAAGCCGACGATCAGCAATATGAGCTGCTTCGATATCTTTAGATTTTTCATGATTCCTCGCAAAGGGAATGAGCGAATACATTCCGGTGCGGTCTTCTACCGCCTGTGCGAGCGCATCTGAGAAGGACGCGTCTACCGCTGCTGAACAACATGCTGCGACCGGCGAGTAAGAATTGAAGCTGACTCGATAAGAAAGCTTTAATTTTATTCAAAACGACGCGAATTTCCCTAAAAATCAGGGGGCAGAGTTACAATGCAGATCTGCCGGGTCCTCAACGCAGGAATGCACCCCCGCTTCTCTTCGAGGGTGCATTCGCTCCACCGCGGTGGAACCCCAAGCGATCGGAACCTTGATCGGGCAGGGGCAGGGAACTGTTGCAGCGACTTGGCTTAGCGGCACATGGCCGTCCGACGCCGTGTTTTTTAGAAACGCAGCTTGAATTCGGAAACATCGGGAGCCGCCGGCTGCTCAACCATGCCGGCGGCAACCGGCCTGGCATCGCCACCGATGACGGCTGCGGTCGTTGCGTTCATGTCGATGCCCTGGGCGGGAGCCATCGAAGGTTCGGCGGCAGCCAGGGCTTCCGGCGTTGCCTTGCTGACGAAGACGACGGGCGAACCGCCCATCCAGGCTTCGGTGCGGAAGATCTTCGTTTCGCCGCCGACGTCGCGGACTTCGCTTGCCTGGAGGACGCCGGGTTTCAGTTCCGGCACCGTATAGTCCTTGCGGCTTTGCTCGGCCTGTAGCGGCGGGCAAGCAGTGCAGCGTTCAGTGACGATGCTGCCTTCGGCACGCCCTGCCGTTTTGCCGATCACCTCGATCGAGGAGGCCATCGCCGAGCCTGCCATCAGCAGGACTGCCGCACCGAGGAAAATCTGACGCATCAACGCACCTCCGTCTCACTACGACAGCGGTATAGCGCAGCTTCGTTTCCATCCCGTCAGGGGAAAGGATAAAAATTTAAGGAACGCGACGATTTATGCGTCGTTCGAGGCTTTTTCGCGCTCGATCGCGCGCCAGCCGATGTCACGCCGGCAGAAGCCGTTTTCCCACCGAACCCTATCCAGCAGGGCATAGGCGCGGCCCTTCGCCTCGGCAACCGTGCCGCCTGACGCGGTGACGTTGAGCACGCGGCCGCCGGTTGCGACCAGCACGCCGTCCTTCATGCCCGTGCCGGCATGAAACACCTTCTCGCCCTCGCCTGCCTCGGGCAGGGACTGGATCGGTGTGTTTTTCTCATAGGCGCCGGGATAGCCCTTCGAGGCCATGACCACTGTCAGCGCCGGATCGTCGCTCCATTCGGCGCTCACCTGATCGAGCGTACCATTGGCGGTGGCAAGCAGCAGCGGCAGCAGATCGCTCTTCAGCCGCATCATCAGCACCTGACATTCCGGATCGCCGAAGCGGACATTGTATTCGATGAGCTCCGGCCCCTTCTTCGTGATCATCAGTCCGGCGAAAAACACGCCGGAGAAGGGATGACCGCTCTCGGCCATGCCGCGAATCGTCGGCTCGATGATCTCCTTCATGGTGCGCTCGACCATCTCGGCCGTCATCACAGGCGCCGGCGAATAGGCGCCCATGCCGCCGGTATTGACGCCGGTATCGCCCTCGCCCACCCGCTTGTGATCCTGGGCGGTCGCCAGCGGCAGCGCATGTTTTCCATCGCAGAGACAGAAGAAGCTCGCTTCCTCGCCATCGAGATAGGCTTCGACGACAACTTCGGCGCCAGCGGCGCCAAAAGCGCCCTCGAAGCAGTCGTCGACGGCATCAAGCGCCTCATCGAGCGTCATCGCAACAGTCACGCCCTTGCCGGCGGCCAGCCCGTCGGCCTTGACGACGATCGGAGCGCCCTGGGCGCGAATATAGGCTTTGGCTTTCGGCGCGTTGTTGAAGCGCTGGTAAGCGCCGGTGGGGATGCCGTAGCGGGCGCAGATATCCTTGGTGAAGCCCTTGGAGCCCTCGAGCTGGGCGGCACCGGCGGAGGGCCCGAAGACCGAAAGGCCATCGGCGCGCAGCCGGTCGGCGAGGCCAGCGACGAGCGGCGCCTCGGGTCCGACGACGACGAAATCGATCGCCTTGTCCTTGCAGAAAGAGGCGACTGCTTCGTGGTCCTCGACATTCAAGGGCGCGAGGATGGCATGTTCGCCAATGCCGGGATTGCCGGGGGCGGCGTAGAATTCGCTCATCAACGGCGATTGCGCCAGCTTCCAGGCGAGCGCGTGCTCGCGTCCGCCCGATCCGATCAACAGAACCTTCATGCGCGATCCCTTTCCTGTTCCGTCAGGCGGTTAAGGGCCGAGGGCCGAAAGGTCAAGCGGGAAAGCTTACCAGCCCCCGCCTCCCCCGCCTCCGCCACCGCCGCCGGAGGAGCCGCCGCCGGAAAAACCGGAGGATGAACTCGATGGCGGCGGCGAGGGTATCGTGGAGGCGATGGTAGACGCCATCGACGAGGAGAAACCGCCGACGCGGTCGGAGAAGCTGCCGCTGTTGAAATCACCGGAATACCAGGAGGGCGCGTAGGCTGCGGCCGTGCCGGCGGCAGCAGCCGCAAGCCAGGTCTCGAAGGTGCGCGACCAGGGCTTTTCGACACCCAAAGCCACCGCGTAGGGCAGCAGCGTCTCGAAATGCTGCGGCGACATTCGTGGGGCGCCGGCCATGTTCATGCGGTCCTTTTCGGCCAGCGTCAGATATTGCCGCAGGCCGTCCACGCCATCCATCATCCTGGCGCCGAGCCGGGTCGGCGCGCCCATGATGAAGACATAGAGGATGTTGAGCAGCACGATGCCGCCGACGGCAAAGAGCATCGGCGTTTCGTGCAGTTCCACCAGCGACGAGGCAAGCGTTAGGACAATGATGGAAAGAATGCCGACGCCGACGAAAACACCGACCGCCGCGGCGATGACGGCCATGACCTTGGCGAACAGCGATCGACCGTGGTGCAGCGACTTGACCAAACCGGCGATGAAGACGGCAATGAAGACCGAGATGGCAATCGGGATCAGCATCAGCACGATCGTATCGGGCTCCAGCGAGCCGAAGACGAACAGGGCCACCAGGGCGGCGGCGCTGAGGGCGATGCCGCCTGTGGTATAGCCGATGTTGGAATTATAGTATCTGCCGCGATGCTCCCTCTCGATCGCCGAACGGAAGGACTGCCCAACCGATTTTACCCGCTCGCCATTAGCCTTGTCGATCGTCAGCGTCCTGCCTTCGCCGCCGGCGACTTTCAGCAGTTCGGCCTCGCCGGCCTGGAACTTCTCCTTGCCAAGCGGCTTGCCGGTGCCGCGGATGATGATCGAATCCTTGAGGTCTTCGAGCTTGACGTAACCGCGCACCGCAAGATTGAGCGCGGTAGCGGCAAGCGCCGTCCAGCCGCCGCCGGAGAAACCCTTGTTGTCGATATAATTGACCAGCGCCGGCGAGATGCCGTCAGGCGCATCCCAGCGCGGCACGACGACGCCCCGGGCAGGATCGCGGCCAACCTTCAGCCAGGATCTGAGATAATAGGCGAAAACCAGGAGCAGACCGCCGAAGCCGATGAAATAATTGCGGTTGTCCTTCAGCCACCAGGTGCTTTCCATGTCCGCGCTCGGCGGATCGATCGAGCCCTTCGGCATGCGGATCGCAAAGGTCAGGCCTTCATTGGGGCCAAGAGGCGCGGTGGTGGAAAAGACAAGGCCGGCCCCGCTTTCGCTGACACGGGCATTCTTTCCTCTGGCGCCCTGCGGGCCGGTGAAGAAGATCGTCCCCGTCGCGCTGACATCAGGCGGCAGCGTCACCGTTGCTGTCGCAGAGCGGATTGGAAAGATCCAGCCATTGCCGGTGACGTTCCAATAGAGTTCGTCGTGATCGTCGAAATAGCGGATCTGACGGTTGGTCCTGTAGGTGAAGACGTAGCGATGATGGCCCGGCGTCACCGTCACCTCGGCGGATCCGGCATAGATGCGGATGCCACCGGATATCGATTCCGTGTGCCAGGGCTCGTCGTCGCCGTCGCGCGTCACCGACACCATATCGAAATCGACGCTGCGGCGACGGCCGCCTGCATCGGTGAAATAGAGCGGAAAATCACGGAAGATGCCGTGATTGATCCGGTTACCCTCGGCATTGACGGTGATGGTTTCCGTCACCGTCATCGCACCGCTCTTTTCGAGTGCGATGTCGGAGGCGAAACTGTCGATGACCTCGGCGGCAAAGGCCGCCGGGGCGGCAAGCATCAGGAGCAGCGCAAAGCAAAAACCGAAAAACCGACGCCCCATCCCTGTCTCCCCGTCGGCAGCCTCGACTGTGGCTTGCCTCAATCCTTATCCCGATAGGTCACGCCGAGGGCGGCGAGCGTCCGCCAATAGGCGGGGAAGGTCTTGCCGACGCAATCGGGATCGAGAATGGTTATGCCATCGATCTTGAGGCCGGCGAGCGCAAAGCTCATGGCGATGCGGTGATCGGCAAAGGTGTCGATCTCGGCCGGCAGTGCCTGACCGACGAGTGCAGGATCGGAGTGGACGATCAGATCGTCACCTTCTTCGACGGCCAGACCTTCGCGGATATTGTTGAGCCCGGTGGACAGGGCGCGGATGCGGTCGCATTCCTTGACGCGCAGATTGGCGATGCCGACGAAGCGGACCGGCGTCTCGTTGAAGGCGGCAAGCACGGCAATCGTCGGAACGGCATCTTGCATCTGCGAACCATCGATCTCGGCCGGCAGGTGCGGGAACTTGGCGATCGTCTCGTAGGCCTTGGCATCCGGCTGGGTGAAGGCATCGTTCGGCACGCCGAGATCGATCTTGCCCTCGGTCAGCACCTCGGCCGCCCAGAGATAGGTCGCGGCGGATGCATCCGGCTCGATGACGAAATCGGCGGCGCGGTAGCCGGTCGGCTCGACGCGCCAGGTGACCGGGCTGGTCTTTTCGACCTTGGCGCCGAAGGCCTTCATCGCCGCAGTGGTCAGATCGATATAGCCAAGCGCGCCGATATCCTCACCGACGAGTTCGATGTCGACCGGATGGTCGCCGCCCGCCGCCATCATCAGCAGCGCCGAAACATATTGGCTGGACAGCCCGCCATCGATCAGTATCCGGTCGGCCTCAAAGCGGCCGGTGCCCCTGACTGTGACCGGCGGGCAGCCGGTCTCGGCGCTCGCATCGATGCCGAGCGTGCGCATCGCTTGGACCAGCGGACCAATCGGGCGCTTGCGCATGTGCTCGTCGCCGTCGACGATGACGGTGCCGTCGACGAGAGCCGCAGCCGCCGTCAGGAAGCGTGTGGCCGTGCCGGCATTGCCCAGGAAAAGCGGCGCCTTCGGCGGCGTGAGCCTGCCGCTGCCGGTGACGACGAAGGTGGTATCGTCTGGCTCGTCGATCGCGACCCCCATGGCGCGCAGCGCATCGGCCATATAACGCGTATCGTCGCTCTTCAGCGCGCCGGTCAGCCGGCTGGTGCCCTTGGCAAGGCCGGCGAGCAGCAGGGCGCGATTGGTGATCGACTTCGAACCCGGCGGCATGGCGCGGCCCAAAAGCGGCCCGCCCGGCGGGATGATCGTGAGTTTGGCTGTGCGTGTCATGCTGTTTCTTCCGTCCATGAGCGAGGCTAAAGCGCGTCGCCGTCTGCTCCTGCTCTTAATCGGTTTTTTGCAAAGGCAAAATGCCGGATCGTCAGAATTTGACGCTGGGAACGGCGCGATCGGCCTCGTTGGTGATTTCGAAATACTCCCGCTTGGCAAAACCGAACTGGCCGGCAACAAGATTGGAGGGGAAGCTTTCGACCTTGACGTTCAGGTCGCGGGCCGCACCATTGTAGTAACGCCGCGCCATCTGCAGCTCGCCTTCCAGGGTTTCGAGCGAAGCCTGCAGTTCGGCGAAATTCTGGTTGGCCTTGAGATCGGGATAGGCTTCGGCAAGCGCGATCACCCGGCCGAGCGCCTGGCCGAGCAGCCCTTCCGCCTGCGCCCTGCCCGCAACATCGCCCGATGGCACGGCCTGCGCCTTGTTGCGGAGCGCAACCACCTCTTCGAGCGTCGACTTCTCATGGGCAGCATAGCCCTTGACCGTCTCGATCAGGTTCGGGATCAGATCCGCCCGGCGCTTGAGCTGCACGTCGATGCCCGACCAGGCTTCTTCCGCCATCTGGCGGGAACGCACCAGGCCGTTGTAGATGAAGATGAGATAGAGCGCGATGACAGCGATAAGAGCGAGTATCACATACATGCAGATGGGCTCCCCGATTTGATGATCGCACGTTAGTGATTCGGCATGACAAAGTCATCTTGGCGAAACAAGTCTTCGGACGATTTCGACGAGACTTGGGGAATCCGTTCGTCTAGGAGACTATCCGCCAATCGGGAACATAGGCCTGCATCTTCTGGCTTTCTCGCCAGAGATTGAAGCGTTCAGTCCAGCAATGCTCGACATCAAGGGCAACCGCGAACGGCAGATAGCGTTCATAACATTCTACCGACATTGCAGGACCATCGAGTTCGCCGCGCAAGTAACCGTCCAACGTCAGAACGCTGTTGCGCATCTGTCGCTGCTTCGGCGTCGCCATGCGCGCCACCCTCGGAATAATGACGATGCCTGCGATATTCAGCAAAATCGCCAGGAGATACGGCTGCTGTTCGCTGATAACCTCAGTGGTGCAAATGTAGACAAGCGCAAAAATCATTAGTGCCGGAACACCGACATATAGACCGAACGCCTGCCTGAAATCGGTCGGCCAAGAAACCCGCTCCGGGTGCAGGAATGCTATCACAATCACGGCAGAAATTAGTAATATGCCGCAGATAGCTGCGGAAAAGAGCAGCAGACCCGAAAAATAAGCGATGGCAACGCCAAGAAGCAGAATAGTAACAGCGGTCGCCAACGCGCCCCGATCTATGCCACCTCTGGCTTTGTGATACTCGGCAACGACTGTCTTGTGCAATTCACGTTCGAAACCATACAAAGCATACAAGATCTTGCGCCGACCATCGGCGGGCCGTTCTTTTTCAATTTGCCCAAACACCAGGCGCGTCACGGCCGGAAGACCATACCATCTGGCGCGCGCCACCTTGCCCTTCTTGCGCACTTGCCTGGCAGACAAATCCGAAGCTTCGGCATTCTCACCAAGGCTGGAAATGCGAAGCATTTTTTTCACTGCGAGATGGCACGCAGACGCCATGAAGGCTGCTTTTGCCGCTTCCGACTTCCAGTTTGAAAACAAATAGGCCGCCAAAGCAGGCGAGATGCTCTCCATCATCTTGCTATCGACAGCAATTGAAGGTGCAGGCAATCGCCAGCCCTGCCCTGATCTAGTGATGACAAACAGACCGGTGAGGAACGGTCCCAAAATGCTGATGAATAGAAGCAAATGATCGGACAGCCACCACCTCACCCGGTTGCCGCTCGTTACCGTCACAAAGGTCCTGGTGGGATATTCGACCTCGATGTCCGGCAGAACCCGATCCCCCTTGCCTGCCGCAATAGACACTACAAACTCATTCGGTGCTTTCTGCATGACCTCATAGGCCGCCGGATCCTGTTGCGAAGGGCGTAACGTTCCACCGCGCGGCAGCTTCAGCGTCAGCGTCTTTTTCGCGCCCTGGCCATGGACGCGGCTCATATAGGCCGGCAGGGAGAGAACCTCGCGATCGCTTTCCTGATGAACCAGGCGGCCGAGCCAGTAAACGATCTGGATCTTTGTAACACCGGGGGACAAATCTGCAGGGCAATGTTTGCAGTGCTCCTTGCCGATATAAATCGAGTAGCCCGGCACATTGTTTTCTTTGAAATAATATTCGTCGAGTCCGTCACGTCTGGCTGCAACCAGTTCGAAATCTCGCCAGTGAACCCCGTTTGACGCATCTGTGAAACGTTGAGGGATATCAACGTAAACGCCGCCGTAATTCTCCGTCTTTTTGACTGCGATGTCGAAGAACTCCGACACAAAGGCGGTGCCGTCGGTATAGACTTCAACCGTACTGCTTGCCGACTGGACGGTGAACTCCCGGTCAAAATCGCTGCACGAGGTCAGAACGACTAGCATAGCGCATAAGATTGGCCATGATAAAAGACGCAACATCCTGGCGGCGAAATTCTCATTTGAAAACTTAAAGTAAAGAATATCATTCATTCAAAAGAGATACCTTGCATTATCGCAATATGTGACAACGTGGTGATGGTTTGCGCAATACAAAAGAGGCTGGCCTTGGAGCGACGGAAATTTTCGAGGCTGCTTACGCCGCCTCGCTCGTCAGTTGAACGCCGCCGCATCAGTCAGCAGGAAGGTTTCGCCGCACTTTGGGTAACAACGACACCGGATTCTCGGCTGTCGTCAATGATGTACGCGAGAATTCGGGCCACCGTCTGCTCCGGCGAAAGGTCCGTCGTATCAATTTCGATTGTGTATTCAGCCAGTCCGCGCAACAGTTTATAGTTCGCCCGGAGCTGTTGCAGCTTCGCCGTATCCGTCGCTTGAGCGCCTCGGATCGGCCGGAAGAGATGAGGCGCCTGGCATTCTCCTCCGGCGCGCAATCGAGGAGAACCGCGACCAGATCCGCGCCTCTGGCGGCGGCCAGATCGAGATACCCAGAGAACATCGCACCATCATGCTCGTCATCGGCAAGAGCATCGGTAAAGACGAAGCTTTCAGCCGGGTCGGCGAGGACGGCGTGGTCGAAAAACGCTCGCCGAATCTGCTCGCGCAGTGATGGATGCAGAGGGTTGCTGCGGGCGAAAAGAGCTTCGGCCGGATTAAGCAGCGTGTGATTGTCGATGAGCCGCGCGCCGAGCCTTCTCGCCAGCAAGCGGCCGACCGTCAGCTTCCCGGTGCCTGGCCAGCCGTTGAGATGGACGATACGGCTGGCAGGCTTTTGCGTCATGCCGCCTCTTTGGACAAGTTGACGCCGCCGGCGTCGGTCAGCAGGAAGGCTTCGCCGCAGGCCTTGGCGAGCGTGCGCACCCGCAGGATATAGCTCTGACGTTCGGTGACCGAGATGACGCCGCGGGCGTCGAGCAGGTTGAAGACGTGACTGGCCTTGATGCACTGGTCATAGGCCGGGAAGACGCATTTGTGCAGGCGCTGATTGTCGCTTTGGCCGGGGGCGCCGGCATCGAGCAGCGCGCGGCATTCCTTCTCGGCATCGACGAAATGGCGATGCAGCATTTCGGTATTGGCGAATTCGAAATTGTGACGTGAATATTCCTGTTCGGCCTGCAGGAAGACATCGCCATAGCTGATCTTCTCGTCGCCCTCGCGGCCGTTGAAATTCAGGTCGTAGACATTGTCGACACCCTGGACATACATGGCGAGGCGTTCGAGACCATAGGTCAGTTCGCCGGCGACCGGGGCGCATTCGATGCCGCAGACCTGCTGGAAATAGGTGAATTGCGAGACCTCCATGCCGTCGCACCAGCATTCCCAGCCGAGACCCCAGGCGCCGAGCGTCGGGCTTTCCCAGTCGTCCTCGACGAAGCGGATGTCGTGCAGCAGTGGATCGAGGCCGATTGCGGCCAGCGAGCCGAGATAGAGCTCCTGCAGGTTAGGCGGGTTCGGCTTCAGGATGACCTGATACTGGTAATAATGCTGCAGCCGGTTCGGGTTCTCGCCATAACGGCCATCGGACGGACGGCGGGAGGGCTGGACGTAGGCCGCTTTCCACGGCTTGGGGCCGAGGGCGCGCAGCGTCGTTGCCGGGTGGAAGGTGCCGGCGCCGACCTCCATGTCGTAGGGCTGCAGCACCGCACAACCCTTGTCCGCCCAGTAGCTATGCAGGGTCAGGATCAGCGCCTGGAAGGAGCGCTTCGGGTTCATATGGTCTGGGAGAGCTGACATGGGATGGCACCGCTGGCTTGGGAATTATCGGCGCGACAGGTGCCATGGAGGGCGGCAGGGGTCAAGGGTTTTGCGGCATCGGGCGGCTGGCTAAAATACGCAAGAGAGATTCAGCCGCCGTAGCAACTCGAGCACGCACCGGCGCGGCATGTCCCTTCTCCCCTCGGGGAGAAGATGCCGGCAGGCAGATGAGGGGGCGACACGGCACGCCCTCTCCCAATATCTATTCGGTCAAGCGCGCGATAATACTGTCAAGCCTGCCGGTGCGTGCGGCCCCCTCATCCGCCCTACGGGCACCTTCTCCCCGCTGGGGAGAAGGGGAATCAAGACCTATTCTTCCTCCCGCTTCAGCCGATACTCCCCTGTGGCCGGATCCTTGACCAGCGTGCCGATCGCGCCGGTCTGGCGTTCCTTTTCGGCGCGACGCGATTTTTCGGCGAGCTTGCGGGCATCGGAGACGAAGCGGCGGTAGAGCCACCAGGCTGAGAACACCAGGATCAGGATCGTGATAAGCTGTGCCATGCCCCTCTCTTGCTCCTCTCAAAGCCCGAAGCGGCTCCACAATGCTCTCTCTTCCGCTGCTTCGACAAGTCCTGTTGCGAGACCTGCCCCCGCGCCTTCGAGGGAGATCGGCGATACACCCGGAATGCGGCGGCCGAAGAGGCCGCGGCCGGCGGTGACGAGTTGCAGCCGGGTCTTCTGGCCGTAGCGCCGCTTCAATTCCTGGCGCATGTCGCCGAGGCCGTCGATGAGGCCGAGCTCGAGGCCGCGGGTACCGCTCCAGAACAGGCCGGAAAACACCGTCGCATCATCCGTCAGCTTGCCGGCGCGGCGCTCGCGCACCATTGCGATGAAGACCTGATGGATTTCGAGCTGCAGGCTCTTGAGGTACTCGATATCCTTTTCCTTTTCCGGCTGGAACGGATCGAGGATCACCTTGTTTTCGCCGGCCGTATAGACGCGGCGCTCGACGCCGATCTTCTTCAGCAGTTCGGGAAAGCCGAAACCGCCGGAGACGACGCCGATCGATCCGACGATCGAGGTGGCGTCGGCGATGATCTCGTCGCCGGCAAGCGCGATCATATAGCCCCCCGAAGCGGCGACATCCTCGACAAAGACCAGCACCTTCTTCTGCTTTTCGCGGGCGAGCTCACGAATGCGGGTGAAGATCAGGCGGGACTGGACCGGCGAGCCGCCCGGCGAATTGATTGTTATGGCAACCGCCGGCGCCTCCTTCATGGCGAAGGCCTTTTCCAGGACCGGGGCGACATTGGCGAGATTGAGGGTGGGCCGGAACTGGCCGCCGCCGCTGATGATCGCACCCTGCAGCCTGACGACGGGAATGGTGAGGCCCTCCTTGCGGAACCGTTTCGGCAGCAGCTTTCTCAAGAATCCGGCCATTTCCCATCCTTCGCTTCAGGTCGCACGAACATCATTTCGCGATCGCATCCATGTATGCGCTGGAACGACAAACGCAATGGCCGCGTTCCTGAAAAACACCGGATTGATTTTCTTGTTGCGAATGACTTGCATTATCATTCTAATCGGTCATAGTGCACGGACGATAAACAGGTGGAAATGGCATGGATGCCCTCAATCCCAATGCAAACAGCGGCTGGCGACACGAACGCGGAGAGGCGTCGCTGTCGGATGTCTACCGCACCGTCGGAACGGGGCGTCACAGCTCGATGTGGCGCCGGGCAGCGGCCTTTGCCGGGCCGGGCTACATGGTCGCCGTCGGCTACATGGACCCCGGCAACTGGGCGACCTCGCTCGCCGGCGGCTCGAAATTCGGCTATGCGCTGCTCACCGTCGCCCTGCTTTCCAACCTGATGGCAATCGTGCTGCAATCGCTCTGCGCGCGCCTGGCGATCGCCTCCGGTCGCGACCTCGCGCAGGCCTGCCGCGACGCCTTTCCGAAATACGTCTCGGTGCCGCTCTGGGCCTTTGCGGAAATCGCCATCATCGCCACCGACATTGCCGAGGTGATCGGCACGGCGATCGGCCTCAACCTGCTGATGGGTATCCCGCTCGAACTCGGTGTGCTGATCACCGCGCTCGACGTCTTCCTGATCCTCTTTCTGCAGAGGCTCGGCTTCCGTTGGGTGGAAGCCTTCATCATCGCGCTGCTCGGGGTCATCGCGCTCTGCTTCGGCGTACAGATCTTCCTGGCCGATCCGCAATGGGGCGCCGTCATCACCGGCTTCTTCCCGACGACCGAAATCGTCACCAACCCGGAAATGCTCTACCTGGCGCTCGGCATCCTCGGCGCGACCGTCATGCCGCACAATCTCTATCTGCACTCCGGCATCGTGCAGACGCGGGCCTATGGTCACACGATCCCCGAGAAGAAGGAGGCGCTGACCTTTGCGACGATCGACTCGACCGTCGCGCTGTGTTTCGCGCTTTTGATCAATGCCTCGATCCTGATCCTTGCGGCCGCCGCCTTCAATGCCAACGGCAAGACCGATGTCGTCGAGCTCGGCAATGCCTATGCGCTGCTGTCGCCGCTGCTCGGCCTGGCGATCGCGCCGACGCTCTTCGGCATCGCGCTTCTCTGCTGCGGCCTCAACTCGACGGTGACGGCAACCCTTGCCGGCCAGATCGTCATGGAAGGCTTCCTCAAGATCCGGCTGAAACCGTGGGTGCGCCGGCTGATCACCCGCGCCATCGCCATCGTGCCGGCGGCGGTCGTCACCATCTGGTACGGCAACCAGGGCACGGCCGAACTGCTGATCCTCACCCAAGTGGTGCTCAGCCTGCAGCTTTCCTTCGCCGTCTTCCCGCTTGTGATGTTCACCGCCAACCGGGCCAAGATGGGCGAACTCGTCGCGCCGCGCTGGCTGAGCGGCATCGCCTATGTGATCGCTATCGTCATCGCCGGGCTGAACGTCAAGCTGCTCTTCGACTTCGTCACCGGCTAGCGTTTGACGGTCGAAGCCTGGCATAGGCCGCCCGGCCATTGTTGAAATCATCGACGAGAGGGGAGAACTTGTGGCTCCCCTCTTCGTGCATGACGAGGGCCGCGCGCAGCGACAGCCGCGCCCGCGAACCCTTAATGGCGGTCACCAGGATACGGACTGCATTTTCCCCTGGGCGCGGATGGATGGCTGTTATTTCGATGCCGCCGAAGCGCCGGCCGCAGGCATCGATGATTTCGGCGATCGACTCGGGTCTGGCGATCAGCGACAGTTGCCCGCCCGGGATCATGATGGCGCCGGCGGTGCGGATCCAGCTTTCGAACAGGCCATCGGTCATCGCATGGGCTTCGGCTTTCAGCGAATCGGGCGTGCGCCGGTCGCCGGCATCGTTGAAGGGCGGGTTCATGATTACGTGATGGAAGCTTTCATCGGCAAGGCCTGCATCGTTGCGCGCCTTGGCGGTCAGCGTCACATCGGCCTCGACGACACTAAGGCGGCCGGCGAGATGGGCATTTTCCGGCAAAAGGATGCTGCGGCGGGCGTAATCGGCCATTTCGGCAGAGCGTTCGAACAGCACCACCTCTGCATTGGCAAGGCGCGAGGCGACGGCGAGGCCGGCGGCACCGGCGCCGGCGCCGAGATCGGCAACCCTGACCGGGCGATCGTCGGCGACGAGGGCGGCCAGCAGCATCGCATCCATGCCGGCGCGATGGCCCCTGCCCTTCGGCTGCACGAGATGAAAGGCGCCGCGATGGAAGGCATCGATGGTTTCAGCGGGTCCGCCGGTCATCGCCCGCTCACGTCCTGTCGCGCAGCTCGCCGCCGAGGCCGGCGTCGATCAGGATGCGGCGGGCCTGGTTGGCCATGTCCTCATCCACCAGCAGGCGGCGCGGCAGCATGCCGAGCGAGCCTTCCAGCACGCTCATGCCCTGATCGGCGATGAAGCAGTGAATTCCGGCATCCTTCATCAGGCTCTCGGCGAAGGAGAGCAGGACAGGATCGTTGGCGCGGATAAGTTCATGCATTTGCCGTCGTTTTCCTTCCAATTTCGGCTGACGCGACAATTCACCCCTTGCCGCGTCCATCGCCCCTTTCTATTGTCAGATGCAATGAGTGAACAGGAGTCCGGGTCGTTGGGCGTGGTCATACCGCTTGAAGAAAGCAAAAACAAACTGGCATCCATCAAGCCGCTGGTCGATCTCACCCGGGCTGACATGGAGCGGGTGAACCAGCTCATTCTGTCCAAGGCCGGCTCCGACGTGCAGATGATCCCCGAAGTGGCCAACCATCTGATCTCATCAGGCGGCAAGCGGCTGCGGCCGATGCTGACGCTGGCGGCCGCCTCGCTGTTCGACTACCGCGGCGAAAACCACATCAAGCTCGCCACCTCGGTCGAATTCATGCATACGGCGACACTGCTGCATGACGACGTCGTCGACGAAAGCGACCTGCGCCGCGGCAAATCGACGGCGCGGATGATCTGGGGCAACCAGGCAAGCGTGCTGGTCGGCGATTTCCTGCTCGGCCAGGCCTTCCGCATGATGGTCGATGTCGGCTCGCTCGATGCGCTCGACGTCCTGTCGTCCGCTGCCTGCGTGATCGCCGAAGGCGAAGTGCTGCAGCTTTCCGTCGCCAAGAACATGGAGACGACGGAGGACGATTACCTCTCCGTCATCCGCGCCAAGACGGCGGCTCTCTTCGCGGCTGCCGCCGAAGTCGGGCCGATCGTTGCCGATGCCGGCCGCTCCGGCCGCAATGCGCTGAAATCCTACGGCATGAATCTCGGCCTCGCCTTTCAGCTCGTCGACGATGCGCTTGACTATGGCGGCAAGGCCGCCGATCTCGGCAAGAATGTCGGCGACGATTTCCGCGAAGGCAAGATCACGCTGCCCGTCATCCTCGCCTATCGCCGCGGCACCACGGAGGAGCGCGCCTTCTGGCGTGATGCGATCGAGGCCGGCAACAGCAGCGACGCCAACCTGGAAAAAGCGCTCGGGCTGATCACCAAATATGGCACGCTGAGCGACACGATCGGCCGGGCGGTCCATTACGGCACGATCGCGCGCGACGCGCTGGCGCCGCTTCCCGATACGGTATGGAAATCCGCCCTGATGGAAGTGATCGACTTCTGCATCGAGCGCGTCAATTGATCGAACGCCGCGATCGAGGCTGATTTTCTTGCAGCGCCGCTCCAAAAAAGCCATCCTGTTATGACTCAGTGATGACGACTGATTTGCGACCGGCAGCGGCCGGACGCTCTCGAAGAAAGGTTTTCTAATGCGGCAGAGAATTGCCATCCGTCTTCTTACGAGCGCAGCGCTGGCGGCTGTCCTTTCGCTTGGCGGTGTTGCCGGCGTGAGTGCCGAAGATGCGGCCAAGGCGGGCGATGCCGGCAAAGCCGAGAGCTTCTTCGATGCCGATAACGTCACCACGTTCTCAGGCGCCTTCCTCGCCGCGCGCACAGCCGATGTCGATCACGATTACGAGACCGCGATAGCGCTCTACAAGAAGGCGCTGCAGATCGAGCCCGGCAATCCCGAGATTCGCCAGCGGCTGATGATCTCGCTGCTGCTCAACGGCGACATCAAGGAAGGCGTCAAATACGCCAACGATCTGAAGGGCGATCCCTCGGTCGAGCGCATCACCACGATCGTGCGCGGCATGGATGCCGTGCGCCGCGACGACTACAAGACCGCCGAGTCGATCCTGAAATATAAGGGGCCGAACGATCTCGACCGGATGATGAACGACCTGCTGCTCGCTTGGGCCCGGGTCGGCGCCGGCCGCGGCAAGGAAGCGCTCGCCATGGTCGAGAAGATGAAGGGGCCGGACTGGTTCCGCATCTTCCAGAACTACAATGCCGGCGCCATCGCCGTCGTCACCGGCGACGTGAAATCGGCCCGCCAGCATCTGAACGACGCCGTGCTCGACAAGGAAGGCGGGGCGACGGCGCCCGACACCTTCATGCGAGCGGTGATGGCGCTTGCCCGCCTCGAGGCCGCGCAGGGCAACAAGCAGAAGGCGCTCGACGCTGTTTCGGTCGGCGATAACCTGCTGCCGAATTATGCGCCGCTGAATGCGCTACGCGACAGCATCGAGAAGGGCGAAAAGCAGGAGCAGCAGGTCAAGACCGCCGAAGAAGGCGCTGCCGGCGTGCTCTTCTCCGTCGGCGGTGCTCTGAACCGCGATGGCGCCGAGGATATCGTCTCGCTCTACCTGCAGACCGCCAAGGCGCTCGACCCCAACAGCGCCGATACACTGGTGCTGCTCGGCGGCATCGCCGAAAAGCAGAACCAGATGGACCGCGCCATCTCCCTCTATAAGAAGGTGCCGGAAGATTCGCCGATGCGGCGCATCTCCGAGCTGCAGCTCGGCCTCGCCCTTGCCCAGGGCGGCAAGGTCGACGAGGCGCGCAAGCACCTGCAGGCGCTGATCGCCTCGGATCCGAAGGACATCCGCAGCTACCTCGCCTATGGCAGCGTGCTCTCCGACGCCAAGGACTACGAGGCGATGGCCGCCAATTACGACAAGGCGGTCGAAGCGATCGGGCCGATCCCCGGCCGCGCCAACTGGAGCGTCTTCTTCCAGCGCGGCATCGCCTATGAGCGGCTGAAGAAGTGGGACCAGGCCGAACCGAATTTCCGCAAGGCCCTGGAGCTCAACCCCGACCAGCCGCAGGTGCTGAACTATCTCGGCTATTCCTGGATCGACATGAACCGGAACCTCGACGAAGGCCTCGCCATGATCAAGAAGGCCGTCGATCTCCGCCCTGACGACGGTTACATCATCGATTCGCTCGGCTGGGCCTATTTCCGCCTCAACCGCTTCGACGACGCCGTCGACGAGCTGGAGCGGGCGGCGCAGATCAAGGCCGGCGACGCGACGATCAACGACCATCTCGGCGATGCCTACTGGCGCGTCGGGCGCAAGCTCGAAGCCGTCTACCAGTGGAACCGGGCGCTCGCCTCCGAGCCTGAAGCGGCCGAAATTCCGAAGATCAAGGAAAAGGTCGCAAACGGCCTGCCCGCTGACGACGATGCCAAGGCGGCAGACAAGAAGCAGCCGGATCCGGCGCCGGTCACGCCGCCGCCGGTCGACAAGAAGTCCTGACGGGCGCGACCGATGCCTGAGCAGGGCTTGGCCGACGCTTTCGGCGTCACCGAAGAGGCGCGCGCGAAGATCAATCTCGCCCTGCATGTGACGGGCCAGCGGCCGGACGGTTATCACCTGCTCGATATGCTGGTGACCTTCGCCGATTGCGGCGACCGGCTGGGCTTCCTGCCGGCGCAGGCCGACGCCTTCACCCTGTCGGGCCGCTTCGGCGAGACGCTTGCCGGCGACGGCGGCACCAATCTGGTGCTCAGAGCGCGCGACCTCCTGCGCGAAGTCGTGGGCGGCCTCGCCTTCCCTGTTCACATCCACCTCCAGAAGAACCTGCCCGTTGCCTCCGGCATCGGCGGCGGCTCGGCCGACGCGGCGGCGACCCTGCGTGGGCTGATGCGCCTCTGGGGCACTGGGTTGCCGGTGGAGACGCTGGCGGCGCTGGCTCTGAAGCTTGGGGCCGACGTGCCCATGTGCCTCGAGAGCCGGCCGCTGATCGCCCGCGGCATCGGCGAGGAGATCGAAGCCGTGCCGGATCTGCCGGCCTTCGCCATGGTGCTTGCCAACCCGCTAAAGGGGGTTCCGACGCCGGAGGTTTTCCGCCGGCTCACGGCAAAGAACAATCCGCCCCTGAACCTCGCACAGACCGCCGGCTGGCTGGCGGCGATCGGCGCGGCTCGCAACGACCTGGAGCCACCGGCGCGCGAGGCCGTGCCCGAAATTGCGGCGATCTCGGCGATGCTGCAGGCTGAGGGCGCTCTTCTTGCCCGCATGTCCGGCTCCGGCGCCACCTGCTTCGGGATCTTTGCCGACATGGCCGCCGCGCGAGATGCGGCGGCGGCTCTTCACGCGGCGCGGCCCGACTGGTATTTCCAAGCGACGGAAACGGTTTCGGGAGGCATGTGATGGCAGGTTTGGATGAAAAACGGCCCTTCATCACCGTCGGCATAGCGGTTCTCACGGTCTCGGATACGCGCACGCCGGAGACGGACAAGTCCGGCGATACGCTGGCGGCGCGGATCGCCGAGGCTGGCCACAGGCTGGTCGAGCGGGCAATCGTGCCCGACGACCGGGAGAAAATCGCCGCCCAGGTCAAAACCTGGACCGAGCGGGATGAGATCGACGTCGTCATCACCACAGGCGGCACCGGCTTTACCGGCCGAGACGTGACGCCCGAGGCGCTGGAACCGCTTTTCGAAAAACGCATGGATGGCTTTTCCGCCGTCTTCCACCGTATTTCCTACGATAAGATCGGCACGGCGACGATCCAGTCGCGCGCCACCGCGGGTGTTGCCAACTCCACCTTCATCTTTGCTCTGCCCGGCTCGCCCGGCGCCTGCCGGGACGCCTGGGACGGTATCCTGAAAGCACAGCTCGACTATCGCAGCGTGCCGTGCAATTTCGTCGAGATCATGCCGCGCCTGGATGAGCACTTGAAACGCGGCGCGCAGAAATAGGACTGGCCGTCTCAATTCTTTAAGTGGCAATGCCCGGCAGAGCCGGCATCGAATCCCAGCTATCACCCGACAGCAGAATGCAGCTTATGCCGTGAACATCCGTGATCACGAGCGTCCAGGTGCCACTTTTGGCGGCATAGACCTCGAGAACGGCGTTCTGGTTGACCAGCCCGACCGCGGTGAGCTTCTCACCGAAATTCCTGTCGAGGAAACTGACGACGTCGGATCGGCCTGCGCAACTGAGCATCGTCTGCGATGCTGCCGAATGCGGATGCGCGATCACCAATGTCGGCAATATGACGGCCAGCAGGCCGCAGATCATACTGCGTACGCCGTCGATCCTACCGCGTACGCCGTAGATCCTACCGCGTGGCATGAAGCACCTCCTTTCGCCGGAAATCCGGCAGAAGAGGAGATTTTTCGCCGACCTGTTCTGCCGTTCACCGGCATTCCACGGCATCCGTTGCGAAGCGCGGCGCTTCGGCGGCGCCATGAGCGAATTATAGCGCGAAATCCGATTGGGCGCCATCTTTGCGCGATGGCGGGATCGGCGAACCGCCTATTAGAGAAAACCCCTCCCCAACCCCTCCCCACAAGGGGGAGGGGCTAACACGCTGCGCCAACTGCGCAGACGTCAGCCCTACTGCAGATGCAAAGGGTGGAGCGGATGCGAGGTGAAATGGAAAGCAGGGGGCGGCACGTTAGCCCCTCCCCCTTGTGGGGAGGGGTTGGGGAGGGGTTTTTTGCGGGTCTGCACCGGACAGTCATGAACCATATCCAGACATCATAAAGCGTAGAACCGCTCAGCGCGCGGCACGCGCCACCCAGGAGGGAATCAATTCACTTGCGAGCTTGCGCGGCTTCTGGCCCTTGGCGAAGTCGGCAACATGCATCCCGCTTCTGGCGGCGGCGAGCGCCAGGTTCTTCGGCATCAACAGCCCGAGCTCCAGCGGCGGCCGGGCACGGGTGACGCGCTGGAAGAACGGGCGTCGATAGCCGCGCGACGCGGCAAAGCGCGCTGGTGTCTTATTCAGCGCCACATATTCGGCGATCTCATCGATCCAGCCGGCCTGGGGCCTGGCGCCCGGCTCGATAAAGAGCAGCCATTCGCCTCGGGCGGAGCGAACGATGTCCTTGATATCCCACTGTGAATGGAAACGGCAGCCGGCGGCGTCGGCGACCCGCGAGGTGCCGTCGCGTGAGCCGTGATCGAGCACGATCACATCGCTGACGAGCCCTTCCACCGCGCCTGCAACCAATACCGATAAGGTCTGCGCCAGTTCGGATTCCTGATCCTGACATTCGAGAACAACCGTCAACATCGATTATTCATAATGCGCCGCACAATTTTTTGCCAGCACCCTTTTGCGCATTTTGTTCTTGCATTGTTCTCATTTTGCCGATAGGAATTTAATCATCAAAACGGGTGGAGGCAACGGCTTTCCGCCGCGGGAGAATCCGATGAGAGAGCAGTCCCTGGCAGGGCAGGCCGCATTCGCGCCTGCCAATACGGCAGATATTGCCGATGCGATGATCGTGTCCTCAGGTCTCAGGGTCGAGGGCGACCGGCGGCGGGGGCGCGGAGCCGGACTGAACCCGACAGGGCGGTTCGAAGCGCTGCAACGGGAGACCTTCGACGACGGCTGGCAGACCCTGGAAGACCTGCCGCCGTTCAAGACCGAGGTGCAGATCGAAAAGCCGCGCACCGCGATTACCCGCAACGAATCGCCGGATCTTTCCTTCGACCGCTCGATCAATCCCTATCGCGGCTGTGAGCACGGCTGCATCTATTGTTTCGCCCGCCCGACGCACGCCTATATGGGGCTTTCGGCGGGACTCGATTTCGAGACGAAGCTCTTCGCCAAGCCCGATGCGGCGAAGCTCCTGGAGCGGGAGCTCGCCAAGCCGGGCTACAAGGTGCGGGTGATCGCGATCGGCACCAATACCGACCCCTATCAGCCGATCGAGAAGGAATGGCGCATCATGCGCGGCATCCTCGAGGTGCTGAACAAGGCGAACCATCCGGTCTCGATCGTCACCAAGTCGGCGATGATCCTGCGCGATCTCGACATTCTGCAAGAGATGGCCCGCAAGAACCTGGTGCGCGTCGGCATCTCGGTCACCACGCTCGACCGCAAGCTTGCCCGGGCGATGGAGCCGCGCGCCGCCACGCCGCCGCGACGGCTGGAGACCATTCATGCGCTCTCGGAGGCAGGCATCCAGACTGCCGTCATGGCCGCTCCGCTGATCCCGGCGCTGAACGATCACGAGTTGGAACGCATCCTCGAATCGGCAAAGGCTGCCGGCGCCGCCGAGGCGAGTTATGTCATTCTCAGGCTGCCGCTCGAAGTCAGCCCGCTCTTTCGCGACTGGCTGCTGCAGCACTATCCCGATCGTTACCGGCATGTGATGTCGCTGGTGCGCTCGATGCGCGGCGGCAAGGATTACGACGCCGAATTCGGCAAGCGCATGAAGGGCGCCGGCCCCTATGCCTGGCAGATCGCCCGGCGTTTCGAAATGGCGGCGAAACGCTTCGAGCTGACGCGGCGCAGCGTGCCGCTGCGCGACGATCTGTTCGTGCCACCGGATGGTAGCGGCGTGCAGCTGTCGCTGCTCTGATTTTTCAAGTTTGCGCATCGGCTGCTCAGAAAAACCGCCCTGTTTTCGAGCCCCGAGCGCAATTCCCGCGGATGGCCCTGACCGCCACCATCCGCCGGGCCGTCCCCGGCCGCCGCCCTGATCCGGGGACTTGCGGGAAATCGGGTTGGCGTGCGAGGTTCAGCCGCATGAAACGTCGCACGCCACCCGATTCTCCCCTGCTTTTCGACACGGTCCCTCTCGTGCCGGATTTCAAGCTCGAGCTCAAAGCCCGCAAGGCCGGCCACTGGCCGGTCGCCGGCGCCGACGAGGCAGGCCGCGGGCCGCTGGCGGGGCCTGTGGTGGCTGCCGCCGTCATCCTCGATCCGAAGCGCATCCCTGAAGGCCTCAACGATTCCAAGCAGCTCTCGGCGCAGCGGCGCGAGGAACTCTTCGTGCAGATCCTGGCGACCGCGACGGTTTCCATCGCCTCCTCCAGCTCGACCCGCATCGACGAAACTGACATTCGCAAGGCGAGCCTGGACGCGATGCGGCGCGCCATCTGCAGCCTCGCCATTCCCGCAAGTTACGTGCTGACGGATGGGCTTGATGTGCCGCCCGGCCTCGATTGCCCCGGACAAGCGGTTGTCAAGGGCGATGCCCGCTCGGTCTCGATCGCCGCCGCCTCGATCGTCGCCAAGGTGACGCGCGACCGGATGATGGCGCGGGCCCATAATGTTTTTCCGGATTACGGGTTTGCCGCCCATGTCGGCTACGGCACGGCGCAGCACCGCGCCGGCATCGAGAAGCACGGTCCCTGTTCGCTGCACCGGATGAGCTTTAGACCGCTGCGCAAGGGCGAGGACGGGCCTGAGATGGACGAGCTGATTTCCGAGTAGCGTAATTCAACTGAAAAAGTGGCAATGCCAAACCGGCAGCAGAAAGCCGGTGCGGCGGCTTGCTCCCTCTTCTCCCAGCGGGGAGAAGGTGGCCCGAAGGGTCGGATGAGGGGGCCACACGACACACCGATCATTTTGCCCTTCGCTTGCACTCCGTGCATTCGCGGCTTTGCCGCTCACCCCCTCATCTGCCTGCCGGCATCTTCTCCCCGCTGGGGAGAAGGGATTCGTCGCAGCGTCGCGCCTCATTCTCAGTCGTTTCCGAGTTTGACGTAGAGACTGCATAAAGAGTGAGGCCACCAAAAGAAAAAGGCCGGGACATGCCCGGCCTTTCCCTCATTCATTCGATACCGCTCAGTTGAGCCGTGTCTTGACCTGGCCGACGGCGTTGCCGAAGAGCTCCGACTGGACCTTACCGTCGGCCTTCTTGGCGAGCACCGTTTCGGCGGCTGCGATGGCCAGATCGACGGCGGCGGAACGCACCGCCTTCATCGCATCGGCCTCGGCCTGCTTGATCTTCTGCTCGGAGAGCGCCGTGCGGTTGGCGACGAATTCTTCCGTCTTCTTCTTCGCCTCGGCAGTCAGCATCTCGGCTTCGCGCTCAGCGGCGGCAACGATGTGGGCAGCTTCCGCTTCCGCTTCCTTGCGCTTGCGCTGGTATTCGGCGAGCAGATGCTGGGCTTCCTCGCGCAGGCGCTTGGCTTCGGCCAGCTCGTTGCGGATCTGGTCGGCGCGGTCGTCGAGCGAGCGTGCCATCATGCCGGGAACCTTGAGGTAAACGACCAGCGCCAGGAAGAGGACAAGGCCGACAAAGGCGAAGAAAGTGGCGTCAGGGTGAAAAATATCCATCGATCAAGCCTCCTTCTTGGCGGCCGCGACGGCGGCGGCGACGTCTGCCTGCGCAGCGGTGCTGCCGATCAGCTGTTCGACGACCGCGGCTGCCGTTTCCTCGGCAATGGTGCCGACGTCGGCGAAAGCCTTGGCCTTGATGTCGGCGATCCGGGCTTCGGCAGCCTTGATCTTTTCCGACAGGCTCGTTTCGACGGTGCGACGATCCTCTTCGGCCTTGACCTTGGCGGCGTCGCGGGCAGCGGAGCCGATCGCGTGGGATTTGGCGCGGGCAGCGGCCAGTTCGCCTTCATAGGTCTGGACGGCGGCGTCGGCTTCCGCCTTCAGGCGGCCTGCTTCTTCCAGATCCTGAGAGATGCGCGTGTGGCGCTGGTCGAGGATGGCCCCGATGCGCGGCGCGATGACCTTTTGCATAAGGAGGTAAAAGACGCCGAACGTAATCACCAGCCAGAGCAGCTGGGATGCGTAGGTTGTCGAATCGAAAGGCGGGAACGGGCCGCGGGCGTGTTCGCCTTCGGCAACGCCGGTCTCGGTATGGACCTCGCCTGCGGCCGGAGCGGCATGCGCATCCGTGCCGGTCGCTGCCGCCGGTGCTTCTTCAGCGTAAGCCGGGGTCACAAAAAACATGCTCACCTCCAGGTGGACTGCAAATGCAAAGGATCACGGCTTGCGGTAGCAGGCCGTGATCCATCTATTCGCCGATATCAGACAGCGAAGAGGAGGAGGAGAGCGACGAGCAGCGAGAAGATGCCCAGAGCTTCCGTAACGGCGAAGCCGAATACCAGACGGCCGAACTGGCTGTCAGCGGCAGACGGATTGCGCAGAGCGCCGGAGAGGTAGCTGCCGAAGATATTGCCGAGGCCGAGAGCCGTACCGGCCATACCAAAGCAAGCCAGGCCTGCACCGATGAACTTTGCTGCTTCCGCTTCCATGTTGAACTCCTTTGAAATGGTTGTTGCGGCGAATGACTGACGCCCTGGAGACGTCGTTGTCGTTATCCTTAGTGCCCGCCCGGATGGATTGCGTCGTTGAGGTACATGCAAGTCAGCACCGCGAAGACGTAAGCCTGGAGGAAGGCGACGAGGAACTCGAGACCGGTCAGGGCGACGGTCATGATGAGGGGAAGAATGGCGCCGCCGACACCGACTGCACCGAGGGCTCCAAGCGAGGCGACGAAGCCTGCGAACACCTTCAGCGTGATATGACCGGCGAGCATGTTGGCGAAAAGACGAACGGAGAGCGAAATCGGACGGGACAGGAAGGAAATGATTTCGATCGAGACGACCAGCGGCAGCAATATGCCCGGCACGCCCGAGGGCACGAAGACATTCAGGAAGTGGAAACCGTGCTTATAGAAGCCGTAGATCAGAACCGTGCTGATGACGAGAATCGCCAGCGCGAAGGTGACGATGATCTGGCTGGTGATCGTGAAGAAATAGGGGAACATGCCGAGCAGGTTCGCCGTCAGCACGAACATGAAGAGCGAGAAGACCAGCGGGAAGAACTTCAGTCCCTGCTTGCCCGCGCCTTCCTTGAGCATGTTGGCGATGAATTCATAGGACATTTCCGCGACCGACTGCGAACGACCGGGCACGATGGCGCGGTTCGAGGTCGAGAAATAAAGGAAACCGGCGGCAACGGCTGCCGAAGCGACCATGAAGAGCGATGCGTTGGTGAACGAAAAATCAATTCCGCCGATTTCGATCGGGACAATCTTCTGGATCAGGAACTGATGAGTCGGATCGTTAGACACCGCTTGTTCTCTCTCTTTGGCCCGCAGGACGCGGGGTCATTGCACTGGACCGGGACCGGCCCCCTATTTCTTGTCCTGGTCGTCCAGCGGATGGGCAACCACCCCCGCAGAACGCAGCACGTTCAGAACGCCGGCACAGAATCCGAGAAGCAGAAGAACAATCAACCCCCAAGGCGCCGTGCCAACAAAACGGTCGAGAAGATAGCCAAGGACGGCACCGACGACGATTGCGGCAATGAACTCGCTGGAAAGCTTCATCGCCTGGGCATAACCTTTGCGGCTTACCTCAGCTTGGGCCTCGCTTGCTTGTTCCACTCCCGCCTCAGCGCGCTTGGTCGCGAGTTCCGCTCCCAGTTGCGCACGGCGCTTCTCAAGACTTTCTTCGCGGTCGTCCGCCATGGATCTCTCCTCGCCTGCCCGTCGCCCGCACTCCCGCTACCCCGGTCATTCGGACCCCGGACGCGAAGGTTGAGACCCTTCCGGCCCGTTCTGAAGTCGCGCGCAACATAGTTTTAGGGATTGGTATAGTCAAGGCGTAGGCAGCTTCTGTCCAGCCAGAAAATAATTCTGTAAAAACAATTAGATATATCGATATTCAGCCGTGCGGGCAAATTCGACGGAAAGAATCCGCTTTTGCAGGCCGGAAATCGCTGCCGCCCTGGCGCTTTATCTCAGCTCCAGCCGCCGCCATAGGTGCGGTAGAAGACGTGGAGACCGATGCGGCCGACCTTTTCCATGGTCTTTGCCCATTTCGGTCTCACATAGACGGCATGGTAGTGTGTTGCCGAACCCACCTGCGGCAGCCAGATCTTGCCTGATGTCACCGCCATCGCCACGTCTCGGGCCACCCGCCAGTGATATTGCGAATTCACCCGGTCCTTGATGCTGTCGCAGGCGAAGGAAAACTGGCAGCGGTTGCGCCAATCCTCGTTCTGGTAAACGACGCCGCAGATGCTCTTGGGATAGGCGGGGTTGCGAACACGGTTGAGGATGACCTGGGCGACGGCCGCCTGGCCCTTCACCGATTCCCCGCGCGCCTCGAAATAAATTCCGGAGGCAAGGCATTGCTGCTCGCGGGCGGAGAAGACGCTCGGCGGCAGCACGCTTGCGGCCCAGGCGTGGTCGCCCGGACCGATCTGGGGAACGAAGCGGCCGCTGTCGGGTTCGGTCAGGATCGAATCGAAGGGCGACTGGCGGGCATAATCCGGTGCCGCCGGCGCATAGGCGGTGGCAAGCACGTCGGCCTTGTTGCTGGTGACGAGGCTTGCGAGCATCGCCGGCACGCCGACCTGCGGCATCACCGGCTGCTTCTTATAGAAAGAGGTGGCGATCTCGATTTCCCTGCCCTGGATCTTCGGCTTGACGAAAGCCGACCGGTCCTTGAGATCGAAATTCGGTGTGAAGAGCATCTTGGTGCGCTCGAGAATCGAGCCGGCGGAAAAGTCCTTCGGCGGCTGCATCTTCTCGACGGCGACGACGCGGCCTTTCTTCGTGCCGCGAATGACGCGGTCCTCGTCCGGCGTGTCCTCGTGACCCTTTTCCTTGGCCGTAAAAGCCACCTTGCGGCCATCGGGCAGCACCATGCCGGCGCCTGAGGCGATCGAGCCGGTCGCGGCCGGATCGGCGAAGGCGAGCTCGGCCTGATGGATGGAGCCGGCCGGCGAATTGGTCAGCACCATGCGCCAGCTCTCCCCTTCACCGTCGAGACCGGCGAGCATGGTGGCGAGATCGGCGTGGGAGGCAACGCTTGGGAAGATCAGCCAGACGGCAAGCCCGAAGATGGCGGGCGAGACCCAGTTCTCGGGGAGAAGACGCAGCTTGCTACGGGAAGGGCTCTTTCGACGCAACACGAACTCCGGGCATGGAACGCGGGAACATGCCATCGAAAATCTCTCATTAACCTTGACGTCCGGTTAACGAAGCGTGCCGGAAAGTAGCAGCGGGAGTTTTTGGATGTTCTAATATGGCTGATAAGTTCATGGGACGAAGTGTGTGTCGCAGCCTTGTGAAAGACCCCGCCCCAACCCCTCCCCACAAGGGGGAGGGACTAACCCGGGGGTTCCGCCTCGCTCCTCCGACACGTTGCAGATATGGTAAGCCGGCGCGGCAAGTTAAGCCCCTCCCCCTTGTGGGGAGGGGTTTGGGGCGGGGTCTTTGCCCCACGCATCAAATAATAACGTGCGAGCCCAGCTCCACCACGCGGTTGGCCGGCAGGCGGAAATAATCCGAGGGGTTGGCGGCGGCGTTGGCGAGCGCGATGTACAGCCGGTCCTGCCAGTAGGGCATGCCCGACTTGGCATCCGGCACCAGTTTGCGGCGGCCGAGATAGAAGGAGGTCGACATGATGTCGAACTTCAGTCCGGTCTTGCGCAGCGTCGCCAGCGCCTGCGAGACGTTCTGCGATTCCATGAAGCCGAAGAGCAGCTCGACGCGCGAGAAGCGTTCGGAAATCGGCTCGACCTTGTAGCGGTCGTGGCTCGGTACACGCGGCTTGTTGACCGTGCGGATCGTCAGAATGACGTTGCGGTCGTGAAGCACGTGGTTGTGTTTGAGATTGTGCAGCAGGGCGGCGGGGGCCGATTCCGGATCACTGGTCAGGAAGATCGCCGTGCCCGGAACCTGCGCCGGCGAATGCTCGCTCTTGCGCTCGATGGAACTGACGAAGGAGGCGAGCGGAATATCGGTGTGCCGGGTCTTCTCCATCAGGATCGCGGTGCCGCGGCGCCAGGTCCACATGACGACGGTAAAGGCGGTGGCGATCAGGATCGGGATATAGCCGCCATCATGGATCTTCAGAAGGTTGGCGCCGAGGAAGATCATTTCGAGGACGACGAGCGGCGCGAGCGCGATCACCGCGACCGGCAGCGACCAGTTCCAGCGGGCCCGGACGAATTCGAAGGCCATGATCGAGGTGACGACCATGGCGCCGGTGACGGAGATGCCGTAGGCGGTGGCCAATGCGTCCGACGTCTTGAAGCTCAGCACCAGGAAGATGACGCCGAAGAATAGCACGGCGTTGACCGACGGCAAGAAGATCTGTCCGGTATTGGTTTCCGAGGTGAAGAGGATTTCCATGCGCGGCAGGAAGCCGAGGTTGATGCCCTGGCGCACCAGCGAAAAGGCCCCCGTTATGACGGCCTGGCTGGCGATGATTGTTGCGGCGGTGGCGAGGATGACGACCGGCAGCAGCGCCCATTGCGGAAACATCAGATAGAAGGGATCGGACATCGTCTCCGGTCTGCCGAGCACGAGCGCGCCCTGCCCGAGATAGTTCAGCGTCAACGCCGGAAACACCAGCGCGAACCAGGCCCATTGGATCGGGCGACGGCCGAAATGGCCGAGATCGGCATAAAGCGCCTCGGCGCCCGTCACCGTCAGGAAGACGGCACCAAGCACGACGACACCATAAAAACCCTCATGCAGCAGGAAGCTGACGGCATAATAGGGGTTGAAGGCGGCCAGAATGCCGAAATCGTCGGAGATATGGGAAATGCCGGCGGCGGCGATGACGAGGAACCAGACGGCGGTGATCGGGCCGAAGAATTTGGCGACGGCGCCGGTGCCGCGCGACTGCACGACGAAGAGCAGCACCAGGATCGCCACCGAGATCGGCACGATATATTCCGCCAGGCTTGGTGTGACGAGCTTCAGACCCTCGACGGCCGACAGCACCGAAAGCGCCGGCGTGATCATCGCATCGCCGAGGAACAGGGCAGCGCCCATCAGTCCGAGCAGCATCAGCATTGCGGTATGGCCGTTGGCGGTCTTCATCAGAAGGGCGAGCAGCGACAGCGTGCCGCCCTCCCCGTCGTTGTCGGCGCGCAGCAGGAAGAGAACGTATTTGATGGTGACGATGATGGTCAGCGCCCAGATCATCAGCGAAATCAGACTGATGACCTCGAAACGGGTGACGCCGTCATGGGCGACGGGCTTCAGCGCCTCGCGAAAAGCGTAGAGCGGGCTCGTGCCGATATCGCCGTAGACGACACCGACGGAACCGAGCGCGAGATAGAACAGCTTGCGCGGCGTCATATGGCGATCGTGCGGAGGATGGCTCTCTTCGGACATGAAATTTCAACAAGCTCCTCAGAGCCAGCCTTTCCAGCGAAAAAAGAAAAATGGAATGACGGCCGATATTACCATCAAGGCCAGCGAATAGGGATAACCCGCGGTCCAGGCCAATTCCGGCATGACCTGAAAATTCATGCCATAGATGGAGGCGACCAATGTCGGCGGCAGGAACACGACTGAGGCGATCGAGAAAATCTTGATGATCGAGTTCTGCTCGATATTGATGAGGCCGAGCGAGGCATCGAGCAGGAAGGTGATGTTGGCGGCGACGAAGGAGGCATGCTCCGACAGCGACTGAATGTCGCGCGAGACGGTGCGGCAGAGCTCTTTCGCCTCGTGGTCCTGCTGGATCGCCGGGACCGTGTAAAAGAACGTCAGAAGCCGGGAAAGCGAGCCGAGACTGTCTCGCAGCTTACTGATCATGCGGTGATGACCGGCGATATCGCGCAATTTCTGCTCGAGGTAGTTCGAAGGCTTGCGGACCTTTTTCGCCCTGCCGAAGACATGCGTCGACAAGATGTCGATGCGCGAGACGGAGGTTTCGAGGATTTCGGCGGTCCGGTCGACGATCGTCTCCAGCAGCTTGGCGAGAAGGGCCGCGCCGCTGCGCCAGTTTTCCGGCAGCCGGTGAAGGGCGGCGATGAACAGCGCAAAGGATTTCGGTTGGGCGTAGCGGATGGTGACCAGGCGGTTTCCGGCCAGGATGAAGGCGACGTCGGTCAGCGTCGGCGCGTCGGTATCGGCCTTCCAGACCAGCGAAGCGGTCATGAAGACGGCGTCGTTTTCGATATAAAGGCGAGCCGACGGTTCGATGTCCTTGAGATCGTCACGGGTCGGAACCTCGATACCGAGAACCTTCTCGACATAAAGCTCCTCCTCGCGGCTCGGCTCGATCATGTCGATCCAGACGACATCCTCGGGAAAGGATGCCGGCTGCGCGAGATCGCGGATTTCGACCAATTTGCAATTGGAACGGTAAGCGGTGATCACCGGCAGCGTCTCCGATGCTCACGACACTTCGTGGTCATCATCTTCATTGCAAGCCTTTCCATCCGTCCGCCATCGCGGCAATGCGAGGGTGGCTCGTTCCAGGCCCAAACGGAAGCGGATCAAGAAAGTTCATACAACTCCGGCTGCATCCGGCCTCGAAAGCCAGCATGCCCATTGTGCTCCACCGCATCGCAGTACCCATCCTTCGACCTTGCAGGCGGGCCGGACCTTCGAAACGAAGACGGCCGTCGTTGAGCATCTGCAGCAATGCCATCATGGCGCCGCGGCATATGAAGCAAAGCCGTGAAATAATCAAGACATCTTCCGTGAAGCGCGGCTTTTCACCACATTTCCCGCACAATTCGGGGTGATCGCAACGGTGATTCGGCGGCTCAGCGCTCTGCTGTCATGCGCGCCCTGGCCCGGAAGTCCTGCCCATAAACGGAGACGTCATTCAAAGACGATCGCCGGCGCCGGGCGCTGGGGCTGGCCGCCTAGCTGCTGCCACACCTTGGCGGCGATGCCGCGATAGATGCCCGCGACGACGCCGTTCGGATCGGAGGCGACGAGCGGCGTGCCGGCGTCGGAGGTTTCGCGGATGTTCATCGTCAGCGGCACTTCGCCGAGGAAGGGCACGCCGATGCGCTCGGCCTCCTTGCGGGCGCCGCCATGGCCGAAGATGTCGTAGCGGGTGCCGGTATCGGGGGCGATGAAATAGCTCATATTCTCGACGATACCGAGAACCGGCACCTCGACCTTGCGGAACATGTTGAGGCCCTTGCGGGCATCGATCAGGGCGAGATCCTGCGGTGTCGAGACGATGACGGCGCCGGCAAGCGGCACCTGCTGGGCCATCGTCAACTGCGCATCGCCGGTGCCGGGCGGCATGTCGACGACGAGGACGTCGAGCTCGCCCCATGCCACTTCGCGCAGCATCTGCATCAGGGCCGACTGGACCATCGGTCCGCGCCAGATCATCGCCGTCTCCTCGTCGACGAGGAAACCCATCGACATGACCTTGAGGCCGTAATTCTCCATCGGATTGATGATGCGGCCATCGATCTGCGTCGGGCGACCGGAGATCTTCAAGAGCCGCGGCATCGAGGGGCCGTAGATATCGGCATCGAGAATACCGACTCTGAGACCGTTGGCGAGCAGGCCGAGCGCCAGGTTGACGGCGGTGGTGGACTTGCCGACCCCGCCCTTGCCGGAGGCGACGGCAATGATCGCGCCGATACCGGGGACGCCGATCTTGCCGGCGCGGGGCGGCTGTTGCTGCGGCGCATGCGCATGATGCTCATGATCATGACCGTGGGGCGGATTCGACGCCGGGCGGGCAGCGGGCGCGGCGGCGGCCGCCTTCTTGTCCGCAGTCAGCGTGACGAGCGCACCCTTGACACCCGGCATCTCCTTGATGACGCGCTCGGCGGCGAGCCGCATCGGCTCCAGCTCCTTGGCGCGCTCGGCCGGAACGGTGATGGAAAAATAGACCTTGCCGTCGGAGATGAAGACATCGGAGACCATGCCGAGCGCGACGATGTCGTGTTCGAGATCCGGTCCGCGCACGGTCTTCAGCGTTTCGAGAACCTTTTCCTTCGTGACGTCGGTCATTCCACCCTCATTGCTTCTTCTCGCAGACTACGGCGCCGCGCGTCTTTCAAGACGCACGCATGATTTTAGTCTTGGCCGATTCCGACCAAGGCACGAAATCATGCGGTAGAGATAGTGGAGCCGCACGCCTTCGCCAAACAAAATCATCGGAAGGAAAATCGATTTGCCGGCTTCAAAAACGCCGGCGGGGACCCCGCGAAGCCGTTGCGGCCATCAAGTCCGCCGGGCTTTTTCGCCCTGATGGCCGCAACGGTCTCTCTCCCCGAGAATCGGCGCAATGCGGGGCGAACTAGCGCAAGCCAAAAAAAAGGCCAGAGAAAAGTGACCGGGGAGAGGAATTCGTGAACAGCTGCGGAAGAAGCGGTGCCAAAAGGCAACAACCGCCACCGACGCCGAGGGCCGGGAGAGAGGCGGCGTCGGCGTCGGTCAGCGGTGTGTCGGCCGCGCCATTTCCTGGCGCTGGTCATCAAAGTCCCCTCTGGACCTCTGGCAAAGGAGATGCAGAAAGCGTGCCAGATGAAAAAATCGGGAAAAGCGCTGAGAAGTGCCGGCGGCGCATCCCGGTTCTGCCTAAGCACTGAGCGACCGCCCGCAGCGCGCCGCCATCTTTGCGACTTATTTGATCAGGCCGATCCGCAGCGCCTTCGCGACCGCCTGGGTGCGGTTGACCGTGTCGAGCTTCTTGGTGGCGCGATTGAGGTAATGATTGATCGTATGCTCGGACAGCGCCAGGATTTCGGCGATTTCGGCGCTGGTCTTGCCGGCAGCCGTCCAGTTGAGGCAGTCGATCTCGCGGTCGGTCAGCGAGTCCGTCATGCGCGTATCGAGGTTGCGGATTTCGGCAAGCCTGTCGAAGACATGGATGGCGATATAGCAAAGCTCGCGCATCTCGGCGGCGCCGAAGGGTTCACGGTCGCCGGAGAAGGAGACGGCGCCGCGCAGGCCTGAGGCCTCATGCGTTGGGAAGTAGGCGCCGCGTATCATCCTGAAACGCTCGAACAACCCCGTGACCAGGGCGGACTTGCCGTCGTCACGTGACCAGGCCTCGCGCGACATGTCGTAGAAAAAAGGCCGTGTCGATGTTCTCAGCCGCCTCAGAACCGGGCTGTTCACCATCAGCGCTTCCTGGTCGTAGAGCGCCAGAAGCTCGGCCGGCCAACTGGTGATGACGGTGTTGCCCTGCAGGTCGAGAGAGGTGATCGGCGGCAGGTTGAGAACCATGAAGGCGCGGCTGCGATAGGCTTCCGTGACGCGTTTCAAGAAACGGAAAATATCGAACTGCGTCTTCAGGCCAGCGATTTCGTTGATGTAATCGTCTTCTTCCGTGGATGTTTGCGACAAGGGTACCATCACAGTTTTCATCTTTGGCGCCGCGGCCGGTTCGGTTGCATCGAGGCGTGAGGAGCGTGAGTTAGATCACATGGAGCCGGCCTCGGCAGACAGGCTTCGACCAATGCGTGGGTGCAGATTTCGCAGGTCATTCCACTTGGTGTGATCCGCCCGTAAATCTCAATATCGCGCTCATCATAAGCATGCTTAGCGAGTCGTCCATCAAAGATATTAGCGATACCGTCAACGGCGCGGGCCGAGGCGGACGCGCATGCCCTCCATAATCCTTGCAGCCGCCAGCTGTACGGGAACGGCCCACTGACGCAGAAGTTCCATCGACAGCCGATAGGCCGGGCCGGTGACCGAAATGCCGCCGATGAAGGTGCGATCCTCCGACCAGACCGGTGCGGCGACGCAGCGGATGCCGGCCTCGTGCTCCTCGCGGTCGAAAGCATAGCCCTGTTCGGCGATCTCGCGGATTTCGGCGGCAAGCGTCTCGGCCGAAGCATGGGTCGAGGCGGTAAAGCTGGTGAAGCTCAGGCCGGCGAGGAGGTCGACAAGAGTTTCCGGCGGAAGCAGCGAAAGAGCGGCCTTGCCGACGCCGGTGCAGTAGCAGGGCGACGCGTTGCCGATCTGCGAATACATGCGCACCGGCTGACGCCCTTCGACCTTGTCGAGATAGATGATCGACTGTCCCCGGAGAACGCCGAGATGCACCGTCTCGCCGGTCGCCTGCTGGAGTTCGCTCAGGTGCGGTTCGGCAACCAGGCGGAATTCGTTGCGCGCCCAGCTGCGCGCGGCAAAATCGAGCAGGCGCAGGCCCGGCGCATAACGGCCGTCGCCATCAAGCTCGAGCAACCCCTCCTCCACCAGGTGGCTGAGCTGGCGATGCAGCGTGCCGCGCGGCTGGCGGGCGCGCGCCAGGATATCGGTGAAGCGCAATGGCGTATCCGCATGGGTGACGAGATCGAGGAGAACCATCAATTTGCCGAGGGTGCCGGTCTCGCGTGTCTGGGACATGCCGTCGCTTGAAGTCATTGTCTATGTGCCATCAGATCGGTCCGCGCTTGCAAGCCTGCGCCCTTGACAGAAAGGCCAGCATAATCGGATAATTCCACATAGTCAAATTAAGTTCCAAATAATGGAACGTGAGAGATCGGAGGAGACGGTGAGCGCAGTGGCAGCACAATTTCCCGAGTTCAAGGATCGCGCCGTGCTCGTGACCGGCGGCGGATCCGGCATCGGCGCGGCGATCGTCGAAGGTTTCGCACGCCAGGGCGCCAAGGTCTCCTTCATCGACATTGCCGAGACGGCCGGCAGCGAACTCGCGGAAAGACTGTCGCGGGAAACGGCGCATCCGGTGCTCTTCTACCATGCCGATCTGCGCGACATCGAGGCGATCCGGCGCACGGTCGATGCCGTCGTTACCAAGTCCGGGCCGGTCCGCGTGCTCGTCAACAACGCGGCCTGGGACGACCGCCATGAATTTGATGATGTGACCGAGGCTTATTGGGACAACAATCAGGCGGTCAATCTGCGGCACGTGTTCTTCACCTCGCAGGCAGTGGCGCCGTCGATGCGGTCGGCCGGCGGCGGCGCGATCGTCAATATGTCGTCGATCGCCTTCAAGCTGAACATGGGCGGATTTCCCGCCTATGCGGCAGCGAAGGCGGCGGTCGTCGGACTGACGAAGAGCATGGCCGGCCGGCTCGGGCCGGAGAATATCCGGGTCAACTGCATCCTGCCCGGCATGGTCGTCACCGAACGGCAGATGCAGCTCTGGCTCACCGAGGAAAGCATCGCGCGCTCGGTCGAGCAGCAATGCCTGAAAGTCGCGCTCAAGGCCGATGCGATCGTCGGTCCCTGCCTGTTTCTTGCATCCGACTGCGCGGCTGGTATGACCGCCCAGTCCCTGATCGTCGATGGAGGCGTTTTGTAATGGCTAATCCCGCTTATGTCGCGGTGGACTGGGGCACCAGCAGTTTCCGGCTCTGGCTGATCGGCAGGGACGGCAGCATTCTTGCCGAACGCCGCAGTGGCGAAGGCATGACCAGCGCGGCAAAGACCGGCTTTTCCACCGTGCTGTCAGGACATCTCGCCGCTGTCGAAGCGCCGGAAGGCCTGCCTGTCATCGTCTGCGGCATGGCCGGCGCAAGGCAGGGCTGGGTCGAGGCCGGCTATATCGACGTGCCCGCGCCGCTCGCCTCGATCCTCACCGCGGCGGTTCGCGTGCCGGATGCAGGGCGTGACATCCGCATCCTGCCGGGCCTTGCCCAGCGGGATGTGGCGAGGCCCGATGTCATGCGCGGCGAGGAAACCCAGCTTCTCGGCGCGCTCGGCCGCGCGAATTCCGCGGCGCAGGCAGTCTGCATGCCCGGCACGCATTCGAAATGGGTGCATGTCGTGGACGGCAAGGTCACCGGCTTTTCGACCTTCATGACCGGCGAACTTTTTGACGCGATCAGCAAAAACACGATCCTGTCGCATGCCGTGTCAGGTGCCGAACAACAGCCGGCGGATGCGGCTGCCTTCGAGGCGGCCGTCTCGGCGGCCTTTGCGCATCCGGCCCTTGCCTCCAATCTGCTGTTTACCGCCCGTTCGGGCCAGCTGCTGCACGGGATCTCCGCCGCATCAGCGCAGGCCCGGCTTTCCGGCACACTGATCGGCCTCGAAATTGCCGGCGCGCTGCAGGATGCCGCCAACGGCACTGGCATCACCCTCGTCGCCTCCGGACGCCTGCAGGCGCTCTACGAACAGGCCTTCAACACCCTCTCCCTTGCCTCCACCGCCATCGACGCCGACGCGGCCGTGCGCCGCGGCCTATCGGCAGCCGCCGAAGCCATCTGGCCGAATTGAGAAAGCTGACATGATGAACCGTATCCCCTTCCCCGACATGAAGCGTCCGCTGATCGCCATCCTGCGCGGCATCCGGCCCGACGAGACCGAGAGCGTCGTCGGCGCCTTGATCGAAAACGGCCTGACGGCGATCGAGATCCCGCTCAATTCGCCGGAGCCATTCAAATCCATCGAGATTGCCGCGAAGATGGCGCCGGCCGAGGTGCTGATCGGCGCTGGCACGGTGCTGACGGTCGAGGCTGTCGACAGCCTGAATGCGGCCGGCGGCAAGCTGCTCGTCACACCCAACGTCGAGCCCGAGGTGATCATCCGGGCGCGCGACTATGGTATGGTGACGATGCCCGGCGTCTTTACGCCGACGGAGGCCTTAGCGGCAGCACGCGCCGGCGCCACAGGCCTCAAATTCTTTCCGGCGAGCGTGCTTGGTCCCTCCGGCATTACGGCGATCCGGGCGATCCTGCCACCGGAGTTGACGATTGCCGCCGTCGGCGGCGTATCGGACAAGAATTTCGCCGATTACACCAAGGCCGGCATCTCAGCCTTCGGCCTCGGCACCAGCCTCTACAAGCCCGGAATGACCGCGGCAGAGGTTGCCGAGCGCGCCAAGGCAACCATTTACGCCTATGATGCAGCCATGGGAGCGTGAACGTATGACCGACATTTACGAGTTCGAAGGCAAGACCCTTTGCAACACCAATTCCGTTCTCGGCGAAGGACCGACCTATGATCCGGACAGCAATACGGTCTGGTGGTTTAATATCCTCGGCAAGGAGCTGCACGAGCTCAGACTCGCAACGGGGGAGAAAAAGGTCCATCCGCTGCCTGTCATGGCAAGCGTGCTGGCCCGCATCGATGCCGGACGGCAGCTGATCGCGACGGAAGAAGGGCTTTTCGTGCGCGATGTGGCGAGCGGCAATCTCACCTTCTATGCCGCGCTCGAAAACGACAGGCCGGAAAACCGCTCGAACGACGGCCGCACCCATCCCTCCGGGGCGCTCTGGATCGGCACGATGAGCAAGCGGGCGGAAAACCAGGCCGGCGCCATCTATCATGTCGCCGGCGGCAAGGTGACCAAGATCTTCAACGGCATCAGCATTCCGAATTCGATCTGCTTTTCCCCGGATGGCACGATCGGCTACTACACGGATTCCCGCATCAACCGGCTGATGCGCGTCATGGTCGATCCGCAGACCGGCCTGCCCATCGGGGAGCCGATCGTGCTCGTCGACAGCATGGACGAACCCGGCAGTATCGACGGTTCGGTGGTCGATGCCGACGGCTATATCTGGAATGCCCGCTGGGGCGCCGGCGTCGTCGATCGCTACAATCCCGATGGCTTGCGTATCTCGCGCTACAAGGTTCCCGCCGTCCAGCCCTCCTGCCCGGCCTTCATCAGCGCCAATGCCGACCGGCTGGCGGTGACGACGGCCTGGGAAGGGCTCGACGAGGATGCCCGTTCGGCTCAGCCGAGCGCCGGCGCGCTTCTGGAACTCGGCATCGAAGTCAAGGGCGTGTTCGATCCCGTCTATGTGCTCTGACTGCCGTATCGGCCAGCCGCCATCCAAGGCGCTCCCGAGTGGGGCGCCTTTTTTCGTTTCGGGCCGTTCGCCAATAAAAGTTCCGTGATAATCGAGAAATTTTCCGTGTTTTCAACCGGAACCAATCGGCGCACCACTCATTTTCCCTTCGAACCGGCGCGGCAAGGATGATGCATTGCCGAGTCAGCGATCACTCTAGGGAAATGAAAGTAGGTTCGAAATGACACGCAAACTTTTGACGACCGTTGCCGCTGGCGCGCTGTTTGCCACGGCTTTCGCACCGGCGGCATTCTCGCAGACGGCGCCGCAGCCTGCCGATCCCGCCGCGACCAATCAGGCAGCGCCGGCCGATCCGGCTGCCCCCAAGCCGGTCACCCCTGATGTCACCAAGCCCGCAGGCGACGCAGCACAGGCTCCGGCTGCAAAACCGAGCACGGATGTAGCTCAAGGTACCTATCTGACGGAGCAGGCTCCGGACCAGGTGAGCGCCAACACCTATATCGGTCAGTCGGTCTACAACGCCAACAATGAGAGCATCGGTAGCATCAACGACCTGATCATGAAGAAGGATGGCGGCATCGTTGCTGCGATCGTCGGCGTCGGCGGCTTCCTCGGCATTGGCGAAAAGGATGTCGCCGTTCCGATGGAAAAAATCACCATCGCCCAGAACACCCAGGATGGCAGTCTCAAGCTGACAACCAGCGAGACCGCTGAATCGCTGAAGGCTGCGCCCGAGTTCAAGACGCTGGCAATGCAGTCTGCAGAGAAGGCCCCGGCCGCAACCGGCACCGATACGACGGCAACCGGTTCGACCACGCCTAAGTAAACCGCGCGAGGTAGTATAGCGTAGGCGATGGCGCTCCTAGGGGCGCCATCGCTTTTTCTGATTGCATGTTTCACGCAGTTCACCGCGCAAAACCGCTGCGCACTTTTGCTGGGATTGGCTTGTTTGTTCCACGCAATCTAGGACGCAAAACCGCTGCGCACTTTTGCTGGGATTGGCTTGTTTGTTCCACGCAATCCCGGACGCAAAACCGCTGCGCACTTTTGCTGGGATTGCTTATGCGCTGACGCGTTCGGCGGGCGCCATATCGTAATAATTCTCGTGCAGGAAGCGCAGCGTGGCGATGCCATCGGCTGGGCGGCCGAAATGGTAGCCCTGGCCCATGCCGCAGCCGAGCGTGCGCAGCTTCACCGCCTCGGCATAATCCTCGATGCCTTCGGCCACGACTTCCAGCTCCAAGCCTTCGCACATGGAAAGGATCGCCTTGATGATGTGTTCGGAGGCGCGATCGGAATTGATGCGCGAGACGAAGGCACGGTCGATCTTGATCTTGTCGAAGATGAAGTCACGCAGACGCCCGAGGCTCGACTGGCCCGTGCCGAAATCGTCGAGCGAGATGCGAACGCCGGCGGCGCGCAGATCGGCGATGATGCGGTGGGCGGTATCGGCCGAACCCATCACCGCCGTCTCGGTGATTTCCAGTTCCAGGCGATGCGGATCGAAGCCGACCCGGCCGAGGATCGACAGGATGCTGCCGCTCGTGCCGGGATCCATCAGCTGCGCCGAAGAGAGATTGAACGACAGAAAGAGTTCGCGCGGCCAGGAGAGGGCTGCTTCAGCGGCCTTGCGAAGCAGGGCCTCCGACAGCGCGTCGATGAAACCGCGCTCTTCGGCGAGCGGCACGAAGACGCCGGGGGACACGAAACCGAGATCGGGATCGTTCCAGCGGGCGAGCGCCTCGAAGCCGACGACCTGATTGTTGGCGAGCGAGACGATCGGCTGGAAATGAACATCGATGGCGTCGGAGATAATGGCGTTTCTCAGCGCCTGCTCCAGCTGTGTCGCGCGCTTCATCTCCTGGGCGATTTCACGCGAATAGACGGTGATCTGGCCGCGGCCGCGGCGCTTGGAACGATAGAGGGCGGTTTCGGCGCTCTTCAACAGTTCTTCGCTGTCCTCTCCGGCGAAGGGATAGATGGCGAAGCCGAGGGAGGCAGACAGACGCACATTGCGGTCGCCGAGGTCATAGGGCGCCGACAGCACCTCGCGGATCATCTGGCCGAATTTTTCGGCGCTCGCCCGCTCGAAGATTAACGGCAGCACGAAGGCGAATTCGTCACCGTCGTGACGGGTGACCAGCGCCCCGTCCGGAATGCAGGCCCTGAGCCGATGGGCGACCTGGCAAAGGATCTCATCGCCGGCGGAGGAGCCAAAGAGATCGTTGATCGGCTTGAAGCTGTCGAGATTGGCGATGCCGATGGTGAACGGAGCGGGATCGCTGGCGCGCTCGGCGGAGATCTGCAGCACCTTGTCGCGCATGCGATTGCGGTTTCCCAACCCGGTCAGCGGATCGGTATAAGCCATCGCCTGAAGCTCATTGTGACTCACGGTCAAGGAAGCTGTTTCCGCCGATTTCATCATCCAAACCCGAGCTTCCCTCCGCAGCCGGGGAGAGAATGACCGGCATTTCTTAACAATTCGCTAGTAAATCAGCTGCCTTAACGGGCTGATCTACCCCAGATTTGGGAGATTGCGGTATACGGGAGACAGCGACCGGACTTCCGTCTCATCCGTTCGCTCGAACCGGCGCAGCCCCTTCTGTCAAGAATTTCTGAAATATCGTCTCCAGCATGTCGGGACTGACGGGCTTCATGATGACGTCGTCCATGCCGGATTTGGCGCATTCGGCGCGATCGCGCTCGAAGGCCTGGGTCAGCACGCCGATGATCGGGGTGCGGGCTGCGCCGCCGGCTTCTTCCATCTGGCGGATCAGGCGCGCCGCCTCGAAGCCGTTGAAGCCCGGCAGCGAAATGTCCATCAGGACCACGCCGGGCCGGTGTTCGGCCCAGAGGCGCACGACTTCGTCGCCGGTCGCAGCGATCATATGACGATAGCCGAGGCCCTCGAGGATCTGTGAAAACACGATCTGATTGATATCGTTGTCTTCGGCGACGAGAACCTGCAGGCCGGCCGTATCGTCGGAAGTGCTGATTTCCCAATCCGCGTCCGCCCCGCCGCCGCTGTTGCGACTGTTGCGATTAAAATGGCGGGCGATCTGAAAGGTCAGCTCGTTGGCGATCTGGAAACCGTCCATGACGAGCGCCGGAATTCCGTATTGCTCGGAAAGCTCGAGGCAGCGCATGCCCATCTGATTGTCGATGATCAGCAGATCGAGCGAAATGCCCGAGGAGGTGGCGATTTCCAGAAACCGCTCCTCTTCATCCTCGCCGCGCACCGAGCAGGATTCGAAACCGTATTTCGTCAGCGTCCGCAGAGCGGCGGTCTCGGCGGCGAGGTCGGCGGTGACGACGAGAATCTTGCGGCCGGAGAAATTCTCCGGAACGATCGCCTCCATCGCCGCCGGCTCGCGGCGCTCCACCGCGCTCGGCACCGGCACATAGGCGCGGCGATAACTCTGGTTGGTGGAGGCGGTGATCGCCGAGGCGCGGTCGAACTCCTCGAGATCGGCGCCGTCGCGCGGCAGGTCCTGCATGGTCGACACCAGGAAATAGCGGCCGGGCTTGCCGATGCGGTGCTTGCGGCTGACGATGTCGCGCTCGATGCCGTCGCGGGAGATCTGCCGCTGGCGGGAGATCGACATCTCGCCGGTTTCCAGCACGTGACGATCGCTTTCTTCGAAGCGCTTGGCGATCTCGGGTGAGAAGAGATCACCGCTCTTGCGCCCGAGCACCTCGTCGGCGCTCCTCTGGTATTTCTCGCAAAAGGCGAGGTTCACCGCGACATAGGTGAGGTTGCGATCCTTGACGAAAAGCGGGAACGGCAGGTTGTCGAGAATGTCTTCGGTGAGCTGCACCCGCTCCATGTCCGAGCGCCACTGCTCCTCGCGCTTCTTGTCCTCGGAAATGTCGGAGACGACGGTGACGCCGTAACCGCCCGGCAGCCTGCGCTTGACGAAGCGGACCCAGCTGTCGGCGCCATGTCGCTCGACGGATTCGTAGCGCTCGCGCCAATGCGAGGCGATTTTCTGCGACAGCCAGTCCTCGCGGCTGAGCGAGCCGCTCTGCCTGATATATTGCTGACGAACGCCGGTATCGTAGATCGCGCCCAGGAAATCGCGCAGCCGGATGCCTGGCTTCAGCATCTCGGACGGCAGGGGGAAGAATTCGAGAATCTGGCGGCTTGCGAAGATCAGATGATCGTTCTTGTCGTAGATGATGAACGCTGCCGAAAGGCTGTCGCACACCGCATCGAAGAGCGCCGTCTGCAGATCGGCCCCGGCGAGAGTCCCGTCGGTCTCTGATGATGTGTCCGCCTTTTCGAAGCCGGCACTCATTCCATTTCGTCCCACATCTGTTCGATTTCGCGGCTTCCGGAGGTGTGTGATTAGAAATGCCATTTTTCTGTTAAAACCGGCTTAACACTACCGATCCCCGAATTCGCGGGAGCCGCGGATCACAGTTTCGCCAAGCGATCGGAAACCCCTTCCCTCCAGCCCGCGAATCCCCGAAAATAGCCCATGGCCATCAGACAGCTTTCCGAAACGCTCATCAACCAGATCGCCGCCGGCGAAGTCATCGAACGGCCGGCGAGCGCTGCCAAGGAATTGATCGAAAACGCGCTCGATGCGGGGGCGACGCGCATCGAGATCGCCACGGCAGGCGGCGGCAAGGCGCTGCTGCGGGTCAGCGACAACGGCTCCGGCATGGACGTCGCCGATCTGGAACTGGCAATCAGGCGCCACTGCACCTCGAAGATCTCCGAGACGCTTGAGGACATCAGAACGCTCGGCTTCCGCGGCGAGGCGCTGCCTTCGATCGGGTCCGTGGCGAGACTCAGCATCGCAAGCCGCAAGCGCGACAGCGCCAGCGGCCACGAGATCGCCGTTGCCGGCGGCAAGGTCTTGCATCTCAGGCCCGCCGCCGCCAATCCCGGCACGATCGTCGAGGTCCGCGACCTGTTCTTCGCCACGCCGGCGCGGCTCAAATTCCTGAAGACGGAGAAGGCTGAAGCCGGCGCCATTACCGAGATTGTCAAACGCATGGCGATCGCCTTCCCCGCCGTGCGCTTCGTGCTGTCCGGCTCGGACCGCGCGACGCTGGAATTTCCGGCGACGGGCGACGATCATCTGGCGCGCATGGCGCAGGTGCTCGGCAAGGACTTCAGCGACAACGCCATTGCGCTCGACGCCGTGCGCGAGGAAATCTCGCTGACCGGCTTTGCCGGCGTGCCGACCTTCAATCGCGGCAACTCCGCCCATCAATATGCCTTCGTCAACGGCCGCCCGGTGCAGGACAAGCTGATCCTCTCGGCGATCCGCGGCGCTTATGCCGAGACGATCCCGTCCGGGCGCTATGCGGTGGCGGTGTTGTCGATCGCTCTCGATCCGGCCCTCGTCGACGTCAACGTGCATCCGGCCAAATCCGACGTGCGCTTCCGCGACCCAGGCCTGGTGCGCGGCCTGATCGTCGGCGCCATCCGCGAGGCGCTCGCGCGCGACGGCAGCCGGGCGGCAACGACCGGCGCGAGCGATATGCTGCGCGCCTTCCGCCCCGGTTTCCAGCCCTATGGGCAGCGGCCATCGGCGCCATGGTCGGCAGAGACCTCCCCTTCCCGCCCCTACCAGCCGGCACCGGCTTTTTCCGAACGGCCGCAGGCTTCCTTCGACGGCCTGTCGATGCCGACTGCACGGGCCGAGCCGCAATTTTCTCCCGACCCCGTGTCTCCCGGCCTGGCCTCCCCTAGCCCGGCCGCCCCGGAAACCGTTGGGCGTTATCCGCTCGGCGCGGCACGGGCGCAGATCCACGCCAATTATATCGTCGCCCAGACCGAGGACGGGCTCGTCATCGTCGACCAGCATGCGGCGCATGAGCGGCTGGTGTTCGAGGCGATGCGCAAGGCGCTGCATTCGAAGCGGCTGGCCTCGCAGGTGCTGCTCATCCCCGAGATCGTCGACATTCCGGAAGAGGATTGCGACCGGCTGATGCTGCATGCGGCAGAGTTTGCCGAACTCGGCCTGGCGATCGAGCGCTTCGGTCCCGGGGCGATCGCGGTGCGCGAAACGCCGGCCATGCTCGGCGAGGTCGACGCCCATGGCCTGATCCGCCAGCTTGCCGACGAGATCGCCGAATGGGATACGGCGTCGGGCCTGTCGGCCAAGCTCGAATATGTGGCGGCGACCATGGCCTGCCATGGATCGGTTCGCTCCGGCCGGCGGCTGCGGCCCGAGGAAATGAACGCGCTGTTGAGGGAAATGGAAGTGACGCCCGGCTCCGGCCAGTGCAATCACGGCCGGCCGACCTATATCGAATTGAAGCTCAGCGACATCGAGCGGCTTTTCGGCAGAAGCTGAAAAAGCTGGCAAAGCCGCCTTTGCGGGAGTATGGCAGACGGATGACAGACTGTAGGGAACGGAGCGCATGAATTTGTTCGAAGGGCACGGAAACCGCGAGGCGAAGATCCGCTATCTCGACGGCGATTTCCAGATTCTCTCGCCCGGCTCCTATGTCGTCTGCGCGATGACCGGAAAAAACATCCCGCTCGACGAGCTGCGCTACTGGAGCGTCGCCCGGCAGGAGCCCTATGCAGACGTAATCTCGGCGATCGAAGCCGACAAACGCGCCGGCGTGCTGCCGAACCAACGGCGTTAACTCTTACCTTTCAATTCCTTGAGGCGCCGCTCGCGACAGGCGACGATCGCCCGGTCAATGATCAGACCCGGGGCGAGATGATCCTCAAAGACCATATCGACCTCGATGACCTGAGCCTTCTGCGCCAGTTGCTCCGCCTTGCCGTGATGGCCGGAGAGGCGAACGAAATCCTTTGACGTGGTGACGATCAGAAGGTCCTGGCGCTCGGCGGTCGTCAGGATATCGTCGATCTCCTCCTCGGTCAGGTGCTCGTGGTCGCCGAAGGTCTTGGCGACCGCGATTTCGGCGCCGCGCGATTCGACGGTGCGGAAGAATTTGGCGGGATCGGCGATACCGGCGAAGGCGAGCACCTTGATGCCGGCAAGCCTGTTGTCACCGCGCACCTTCAGCGAGGCGGTGAAATAGGGCTTTGCCGCGCGTGCCGCCATGCGGACGATGCCGTCGGCGGCATTGCCGCCGCCGACCTTCAGCAGCGCCGTCGCCGAACGCAGCTGCTGGCGGATCGGCGCGCGGACCGGGCCGGCCGGCACGATATGGCCGTTGCCAAGGCCGCGCGTCGCATCGATGACGAGCAGCGCATAGTCGATCGCCAGCCGGGCGCTCTGAAACCCATCATCCATGATGATGAGATCGGCGCCTTCCGCCACCAGGCGCCGAGCACCATCGACGCGCCGGCGGGAAATCACCGTCAGCGCCTCTTGGGCGAGCAAAAGCGGTTCATCGCCGACGGCGACCGCCCGGTGATGATGGGGATCGACCACCGTCGTCACGTCGAGCGAGCCGCCGTAACCTCGGCTGAGAAAGCCGGGCTTCAGGCTTTTCGCCTTGGCGGCGCGGGCAAGCGTCAGCGCCGTCGGCGTCTTGCCGGCGCCGCCGACGGTGAAATTGCCGACACAGATGACGGGAATGGAAACCGAGGCGCGGCGCGCATGGGCCATGCGATGGCCGGCGATACGGCCGTAAAGAAAGGACAGCGGCGCCAGCAGCCAAGCCCGCCAATCGGCTTTCCTCCACCAGAACGGCGGCGCTTCTGAAATCATTTTGCCGTCCCGCTCCCCGCCGGCCAGAGAATTTCGTTTTCCCGGCCGGATTGAGAGGTTAAAATCGATGAAAATGCAAGCCTTTACCGATCAGGCCGGCTGCAGATCAGGCAGCAGCGTCTCAAGGGCGGTAATATCGTCGAGCACATGATCGGCGGCCGCGGCAAGTGAATCGCGCGAGCCGGTTCCCGTCAACACGGCGATCCTAAGTCCCGTGCCGGCGTTCAGGCCCATGTGCAGATCGTGATTGTTGTCGCCGACGATCGCGACCTCTTCAGGCAAAAGCCCGGTCGCAGCGCAGAAGCCGAGCACCATGCCCGGCTCCGGCTTGACGCCGAAGCCGCTGTCGTAGCCGGCGATATAATCGACATAGCGGACGAAACCGAAGCGCTCCGCCGTCTGGCGGATGGAGCGCTCATTGTCGCTGGAGGCGACACCGAGCTTGAAACCGCGCCGATGCAGCCTTGCGAAAAAGCCGGCAAGGTCGGTCACCGGCACGGAAAATTCAGCGGCGCCGGAAAAGAGGTCGTCGAGACGGATCGTCAATTCGTCGATGTCGAGCATCGACCCGGCGGCGACGAGTCCCTCGGCGATCTGCCTTGTATTGCCGGCGGCGAGCAGGCTGTCGGGGACGATATGGCCGCTCACCGGATCCATGCCGCAGGCGGACAGCAGCCGGTCGGCCAAAAGCGGATCGCCCTCAGCGGCGATGCGGGCAAGCTCGCGATTGACCGGCAGCCAGCTCTCATCATAGTCGAGCAGCGTGCCGTCCTTGTCGAAGAGGATGCCTTTGATATGCGCCGGGCCCGACATCGCGTCTCCTCAGAACTGGGCCGCGGCCTTGGGCAACAAACGCGCCTTGACCGTCAGCGGGTTGATATAGGGTTCAAGCCCCTTCAGCGTCGCCGACAGTGCGCCGCGCATCTCGTGCACGGTGGCGACGCCGGCCTCGATCATGTTCCGGCGGGCTTCATCGTTGGTCAGCAGGTAATGCACGCCCTTGGCCAGCATTTCGGTATCGCGCACCATGCGGGCGCTGCCGCTGCGGGCGAGCTTCTGGTAGGCCTCGCGAAAGTTCTGCACAGCGCCGCCGGAGAGGATGGCGCAGCCGAGCATGGCGGGCTCCAGCGGGTTCTGACCGCCCTCTGCAAAGAGCGAGCGGCCGACGAAAGCGATTTCGGTCAGACGGAGATAAAGCCCCATTTCGCCGATCGTATCGCCGAGGAAAACATCGACATCGGCCGAGAGGACATCGTCGCGGGTGCGGCGGGCGACTTTCAGCCCCTGCTTGACGAGCGCCGCCTCGATCTCATCGCTGCGCTCGGGATGGCGCGGCACGATGATCGTCAATTGACGATCGCGCTCCTTCAGGGCGCGATGGACGATGCCGGCGGCATTCTCCTCGCCGTCGAAGGTGGAGATCGCCGCCCAGGTTTTGCGATCGCCGATCTGCTTCTTGTAGCGGGCGAAGACAGCGCTGTCATAAGGCGGCGCGTCGGTATCGACCTTTAGATTGCCCGAGGTGATGACGGGAACGGCACCGAGATCGCGGAACCGCTCGGCATCGACATCGGATTGGGCGATGACGAGAGCGAGGTTCTCGAACAAGGCCTCCGCAATCGACGGGCGGCGGCGCCAGCGGGCAAAGGAGCGGTCCGACATGCGGGCATTGACCAGGATCTGCGGGATGCGGCGACGGCCGAGCTCCAGCACGGTCGCCGGCCAGATCTCGGATTCGGCGATGATGGCGCAATCGGGCTGCCAATAATCGAGGAAGCGGCTGACGGAGGGTTTCAGATCGAGCGGCACATATTGATGGATCGCCTCCTGGCCGAGGCGCTCGGCGGCGAGCCTGGCGGAGGTGATGGTGCCGGTGGTCAGGATGACATGGATATCGCGGCGGCGGATTTCGCGGATCAGCGGAATGACCGCATTGGTTTCGCCCACACTTGCGGCATGGAACCAGACGAGCGGGCCCTGCGGCCGATTGGCACTCGGATAGCCGAAGCGTTCCAGGCGGCGCGCCCGGTCTTCCTTGCCCTTGGCCGTGCGGTAGGTCAGATAGAGGCCGACAACCGGAGAAGCCACGGTTCCCGCCAGACGGTATGTGCTCAGACCGAGCCGCGCCATCCGGGAGCTCATCGCGCCAGCCTCCGACCCAAGACGATCGACATCAAACCCATTCCCTTATTATCGTTGCGGCCGGAATGGCCGATCAATTTGTTCAGAATGCGTCAAACGATCCGGATCGACGGGCGCCCGATGCACGAAGGCCCGTTCGGCTGGCGGCGGCTGCCGAGGTCAGTTGCCCCCAGCCTTTTGTTGCGGATCGAGCAGACGGTGCATGTGGACGATAAAATAGCGCATATGCGCATTGTCGACCGTCTGCTGCGCCTTCGCCTTCCAGGCCGTCAGCGCCGAGGCATAGTCGGGAAAAATGCCGACGATATCGAGACCGTTCAGATCACGGAACTGGACATCCTCGAGGCTTTCCAGTTCGCCGCCAAAAACGAGGTGCAAAAGCTGCTTCTTGTCACCGGAGTCAGTCATTTTCTTGTTCTCTTTCTGCCTAGTTCCTCCGCCACCTCATCTGCGGGATTTTGACGGAAACGTCAACTGTCTCGTCGCCCGGCAAAGGCCGCGAGGAACTCACCGATGCGGCGCGTCGGCGCCGCACAGAGGACCTTATGGGTGACGTCGGCCCTGTTGTAGACGATCGGCTTGCCGTCGAGGTCGACGAGGCCGCCGCCGGCGCAGGCCAGAACGAGATCGGCGGCGGCAAGATCCCAGTCATGCGAATTGCCCTTGACGAAGGTGCCTTCGAGACGTCCATCCGCCACCATGGCAATGCGATAGGCAAGCGACGGGACATATTTCTCGCGTCTCACGCGGTCACGGAACGCCGGCTGAAAGGTCTTCAACAGGTCCTCGCCGATCGCAAGCCGGCTCATTTCGTCAGGCCCGGCGGAGGAAACGGTGAGGGGCACACCATTCTTCAGCGCCACGCCGCCATCGACGGCCTCGTAGAATTCTTCGAGCGCCGGTGCATAGAGCACGCCGGCGACGGGGCGGCCGCGATGCACGACCGCGACGCTGACGCACCAGACCTGCTGCCCGCCGAGGAAGGCGCGGGTGCCGTCGATCGGATCGACGATGAACAGCGTCTCGCGCGAGAGGCGGCCTTCATCATCCTCGGTTTCCTCCGACAGCCAGCCATATTCCGGCCGCGCCTTGCGCAGGATTGTTTCAAGCGTCTTGTTGGCGGCGAAATCGGCGGCGCTGACCGGAGAGCGGTCTCCGTTCTTCCACCAGACCTCGGGAGACTGGTTGAAGAAGCCGTAAGCGACCGCGCCGGCCTCCTTCGCAGCATCGGCGATCAAGGCGAGATCGCTCTGCCAGCGGAGCTTTTCCCTATCGCTCATCCGTCAATCCATTTTCTGCCGCCCGTTTCCTCTGGCCGTTTCTCATTGGCCGGCGAGCGTCATGCCTTCGATCGCGAAGGTCGGAGCCGCGACGCCGAACTTGCGGTCGATGTCGTTTGCCGGCGTCAGGCGCATGAACATGTCCTTGAGGTTTGAGGCGATCGTCACCTCGGACACCGGGAACGTGAGTTCGCCGTTCTCGATCCAGAAGCCGGTGGCGCCGCGGCTGTATTCGCCGGTGATCATATTGACCCCGTGGCCGATTAGTTCGGTGACGTAAAAACCCTTGCCGATGCTGTGGATCAGCTCCTCCGGCGAGATCTCGCCCGGCTCCAGGGCAAGATTGGTGGAAGACGGCGTGACGGCGCTGCCGCCGCGCACGCCGCGGCCATTGGTCTCGAGGCCGAGTTCGCGGGCCGTCGAGGTCGAGAGGAACCAGTGCTTCAGGACACCGTCTTCGATCATGACAAGCCGCTCGCCGGACACGCCCTCACCATCGAAGGGACGCGAGGAAGGCCCGCGCACGATCAGCGGATCGTCGGTGATCGACAGGCCCGACTTCAGCACCTGCTGACCCATCCTGTCACGCAGGAAGCTGGTCTTTCGGGCGACGGCGGCACCGTTGATCGCCCCGGCGATATGGCCGACAAAACCGCGGGCGACGCGCGGATCGAAGACGACGGTGACGTTCTTGCCGGTCGGCACCTGGCGCGGATTGACGCGCTTGACCACCCGCTCGCCGGCGCGGCGGCCGATTTCGGAAGGATCGTCGAGCTCGGCGTAATAAAGCCGGCTGTCGAAATCATAGTCGCGCTCCATGCCGGTGCCTTCGCCTGCGATGACGCTGACGGAGGTGCCGAAACGGGAGGCCATGTAGCTGCCTTGGAAACCGTGCGATGTCGCGAGAACGAGACCGCCCATGCCGGCCGATGCGCCGGCGCCGGAGGAATTGGTGACGCCCGTGACCGCAAGGGCTGCCGTCTCGGCGGCAAGAGCCGCCTCGCGCAGCATCTCGGAGGAAACGTCCGTGGTATCGAGCAATTGCAGGTCGGGATAGGACTTGGCAAGGTTCGCCTCGTCCGCCAGGCACGCGTATGGGTCTTCCGGCGAAACCTTGGCCATGGCGACGGCCCGTTCGGCCAGCGCCTGGAGATCGAAGCCCGGATTGGCCGAAACGCTGGCGACGCGCTTGCCGATGAAGACGCGCAGCGAAAAATCGTCGCTTTCCGACGATTCCGTTCCCTCGACCTTGCCAAGCCGGACGCTGACCGATTGCGAGCGAGAGCGGACGACGACGGCGTCGGCAGCGTCGGCTCCTGCCTTCCTTGCCAGATCGATCAATTGACTTGCGCGGGAAAGAAGTGTCGAGGAATCGATTTCAGAGGACATGATTTGGCCTTTCCTTCGGCTTCCATTTATTGTGCACTCTCCCTGGCATCAAGGCCGCCGTCGCCGATTCTTTGTCACGGCTGCCCGGATGTTTCCCGCCGTCGAAAGAAATCGCCAGCATGTCAGCGCCCAACGACCTTTTTTCCGAAACGATCCTGCTGCTCGGCGGCGCGGTGGTCGCCGCTCCGATCTTCAAGAAGCTCGGGCTCGGCACGGTGCTCGGTTACCTCGCCGCCGGCATCGTCATCGGCCCGGTCTTCCACGGCATCACCGATGGCGAACAAATCCTTGCCGTCGCCGAGCTCGGCGTCGTCTTCCTGCTCTTCATCATCGGCCTGGAGCTGAAGCCAAGCCCGCTCTGGCAGATGCGCCGCGACATCTTCGGTCTCGGCACGGCGCAGGTGGTGGTGACAGGGCTGGCGCTGACGGCGCTCGCCTGGTTTTCCGAAGTTCTCGATTGGCGCGGCAGCATCGTCGCCGGCTTCGGCCTGGCGCTGTCCTCGACGGCTTTCGCCATGCAGATCCTCGAAGGCGACGGCGATGTCAATACGAGATACGGGCAGCGTTCCTTCTCGATGCTGCTGTTCCAGGACCTGGCGATCGTGCCGCTCTTGGCGCTGATCACCGTTCTCGACGGCAGCGGCAAGGGCAGCAATATGCCGCTCACCGATTTTGCCGTGGCCGTCGGCGCCGTGGCGGCGATGATCGTCATGGGGCGCTATCTGCTGACGCCGCTCTTTCAGATCATCGCCCGCACCGGCGCGCGCGAGGCGATGATCGCGGCGGCGCTCTTCGTCGTTATGGGATCGGCAAGCCTGATGCAGCTTGCCGGACTGTCGATGGCGATGGGTGCCTTCCTGTCCGGGGTGATGCTCGCCGAATCCTCGTACCGGCACGAGCTTGAGGCCGATATCGAGCCTTTCCGCGGCGTGCTGCTCGCCATCTTCTTCATCGCCGTAGGCCTGTCGCTGGAGCTCGGCGTCCTCGTCGACAACGCGCTCTTCGTCATCATCGCCGTGCCGATCGTCATGGCCGTCAAGGCGATCATCATCTACGGGCTCTGCCGGATGTCAGGATCTCCGCACAATGATGCGATCCGCATTGCCTTCCTGCTGCCGCAGGGCGGCGAATTCGGGTTCGTCCTGTTCACCACCGCAGGCGCGGCCGGGCTGATGTCGACGAGCACCGCATCGCTGCTGGTGGCGATCGTCACGCTGTCCATGGCGCTGACGCCGATCGGCGCGGCGCTGTCAAAGCGGCTGCTCAATGGCGATGAACAGGAGGAGCTGGACGAGGATTTCGAAGGTGCCGGCGCCGACGTGCTGATGGTCGGCTTCTCGCGTTTCGGCCAGATCGCCGCCCAGATCCTGCTTGCCGGCGGGCGCAGTGTCACCGTCATCGACTTTTCCGCCGACCGCATCCGCCAAGCCTCCTCCTTCGGCTTCCGCATCTATTTCGGCGACGGCACCCGCAAGGACGTGCTGCGCTCGGCCGGCATTGACCGGACGAAGATCGTGCTCGTCTGCACGCAGAAGAAGGAGATCACCGACAAGGTGGTCGAACTGGTGCAGGCCGACTATCCGCACACGCGCCTCTACGTACGCTCCTATGACCGAATCCATTCGATCGAACTGCGCAACAAGGGGATCGATTACGAGCTGCGCGAAACCTTGGAATCGGGCCTGCTGTTTGGACGGCGGACGCTGGAGGCGCTCGGCGTCTCCGAGGTCGACGCCTATGAAATCGGCGAGGATATCCGCAAGCGAGACGAGGCGCGGTTGGTGCTGCAGGTCTCCGAAGGGCTACAGGCCGGTCGCGACATGCTGTTTTCCCACCCGGTGCGGCCCGAACCGCTGCTCAAGCCGAAGCGCGCCGCCGATCCTTTCGAGGACGATCCGCTGGCGGGAATCGCGGATGCGACGGCGGACGCATAAATCAGTTCCGGCTACCGGACATGCGACGTTCGAGTGGTTCGAAACCGATGCAGACTACTGCCAGAATCTGTCAGCAGACCCCTCTAGATATCCTCCTGCCCAACACACAGGAGGCTTACCGTGATCGACAGCAACAGCATTCTGCTTTTCGTAACCGACGCGCCGAAGAGCGCCAGCTTTTATGCGCGGCTGCTCGGGCAGGATCCCGTCGAAGCCAGCCCGACCTTCGCCATGTTCATCCTGCCGTCGGGCCTGGCGCTCGGACTGTGGGGCAAGGCTGGCGTCGAGCCGGCGCCGGCTGCGGCGGGTGGCGGCTGCGACGTCGGCTTCAAGGTGGCCACAGCGGACATGGTCGATAGGCTTCACGGCGAATGGCAAGGCAAGGGCGCGGCGATCCTTCTGCCGCCGACCGATCTCGATTTCGGCCGCAGTTTTGTCGCAGCCGATCCCGACGGGCATCGTCTGCGCGTCTACAACGTGGCAGAGGACTGAGCCATGCCCCGCAGCTGGATCGCCGTCGCATCAGCAAACCATGTCCGCATCGGACGCGACGCCGGATTCATGCAAGTCTGTCATGGCAAGGCCGCTCCACTCAGGCGAAGCGCGCCAGGCGACCGCGTCATCTACTATTCCCCGACCGAAACCTTTGGCGGCAAGGATCGCCTGCAGGCGTTCACGGCCATTGGCATGATCGAGGAAACGGCGGCATATCAGGTGGAGGCTCACCCCGGCTTCCGCCCCTGGAGGCGGGATGTCGCGTGGTGGCGGGCGACGGAAACGCCGATCCGGCCACTGCTCGGTCGCCTGTCGTTCACAAACGATCGGGGCGGCTGGGGCTATCGACTGCGCTTCGGTCTCTTCGAAATCGACAATGACGATGCCGAACTCGTTGCTGAGGCGATGATGGCCGAACCCCTCATGCACGTCGCCCGGACCTGTGCAGCGGTTCCGGTGCAAGGGACGTTAGCGCTTTAGCCGCGCTTCGATTTCGCGGTCGAGAGCGAATTTCAGGTCGTCCTTGACGCCGACCGACATCGCCAGCACTTCGCGAGCCTTGAGGAAGTCCATGACCCCGGTGCGGCCGACCGTCGGGCGTAGGAAGATGTGCGGCTGGCAAAGCTTTAGCTTCAGCGAGATCGCCGTCTGCATCATCAGCTGACCGGAACCGAAGATGCTTTCCATGCGGTTCGGGATATGGGTGCCGTCGCCTTCCGGGGCGCCGACGACGTCGATGCCGACGACGATGTCGGCGAGATCCATCAGGCATTCATAAGGCACGGGATTGCTGATGCCGCCATCGATCATCACGCGGCCGCGCAGGCGCACCGGCATGAAAACGGCGGGGATGGAGGAAGAGGCGGCGAGTGCCGGAAACAGCTCGCCCTCTTCGATGATGACCTCGTTCTGGCCGTAATAATCTGTGGTGATCACCTTCATTGGCACCAGCAGATCGCCAAAGCGGGCGGGCAGTTCGGACGGCAGGAAGGCTTTGAGGATCCGTTCCAGATTGAACTGGCCGATGCGAATGCCTTTAGCCACCGCATCGCGCACCGTTGTCGGCCTCATCCCCCAGATGCGGGCGACGACGGCCGTCTTGTTGCCGACGGTCGCCAGCGCATGCTCACGGATTTCGGCACCGGACATGCCGGCGGCCATGCCCGCCCCCATAATCGCGCCGATCGACGAACCCGCGATCGCCACCGGGCGGATGCCGAGTTCGTCGAGGGTTTCGATGATGTGGATATGGGACAGGCCGCGCGCGCCGCCGCCGCCGAAGGCGACAGCGACTGTCGGCATATCGCTGATCGCAGGCAGTTTCGGACTGATGATCTCTGCCTGCTGCACGCCCCGCCCCTGCGCCTATTGCGGCTGATATCGGAAGAAATGCACCCTCGTATCGCCAAAGATACGGCTTTCGAGGAAAACATAGGAAGGATGGACCGAAACGACAATGTCGGCGCGTTCTTCGAGCACCGCGATCGCCCCTGGCCGCAGCCAGCCGCCAACGGCGGCCGCCGCCATCGCCTTTTCGCCGAGGCCCTTGCCATAGGGCGGGTCGGCAAAGAGCACATCGAAAGGCTCGAGATTGCCGACGCTGCCAAGATCGGTCGCATCGCGGCGCAGGATGCGGGTGCGGCCGTGCAGGCCGAGCGCATCGATGTTTTCCCAGAGCAGCGCCCTGCCCTCGACGCTGTTTTCGACGAAGAGCGCATGACGACAGCCGCGCGAGACAGCTTCGAGGCCGACGGCGCCGGTTCCGGCAAAAAGATCAAGAATCCGGGTGCCGTCGACGCATTCCGGATAGGCGTGGCTCAATATATTGAACAGGCTCTCGCGCGTCCGGTCGGCAGTCGGCCGGATGTCGCTGGATTTTGGCACGGCGAGAGGCCGTCCGCGAAACTCACCGCCGACGATCCGCACCGCGCGTCATTCCCTTTCCTCTCGCACCACCTCTGGACGAGCCGCCAGCGGGCCTATCGCCGCCCGGCCTGTCACCGCCCGGCTTCCCACTCTTCGGCTTGCCGGAAAAATTCTTGGGCCCGCCGGGCTTGGCGCCAAAGCTCTTGCCGCGCGGCTTCTCGCCCGGGGCCTTGTCGCCGAACGACCGCTCGCCGCGCGGACGCTCGGAACGCCCCTCGCCGGCAAAGCTTCTGGCTGTCCGCGGGCGCTCGTCACCCTCCTCGCGCGGCTTGCGATCGCCACGCGGCTTGCCGGCGAAAGGTCGATCGCCACGCGACGGACGATCGCCGAACGGGCGGTCGCTGCGCGGACGCTCAGAACGGCCCTCGCCGGTGGAGGCTCTGGCGGCGCGAGGACGCTCATCACCATCGGCACGCGACCTGCGGTCGCCGCGCGGCTTGTCGCCGAAAGGCCGGTCGCCACGCGAACGCTCCGCACGGCCTTCGCCACGCGCCGGGCGGTCGCCATAACCGCGGTCTTCGCGGGCCGGGCGATCGCCGAACGAGCGCTTGCGGCCGCGGCTTTCGCCCTCATCCTTGCGGTGGGGCTGCTCGCTCGAGCGGATCCATTCGCCGTCCTCCTCGCGCACACGATTGATCTGCGTGCGCGGGCGATCCTCGATATGGTGAAAACCGGTGCCCTTTGCCGGCGTCTGCTCGCCGCGCCGGCGCGCGGTCTGCTCATTCTTGGCGGCTTTCGCCGCAGCCTTTTCGCCGAGCGGCCGGGCGCCGGGCGCCATCCAGACATTGGCGCTGCGGCGCGGGCCGAGCGGCTGGGGACGTTTCGGCTTGTCATCGTCGAAGCGGCGGCCATCGCGGCGGTCATCATCTCTACGCCCGCCACCGCGACGATCGTCGCGCTTGGTGTCAAGGCGGCTCAGCGCCCGTTCGCGCTTGTCCTCGTCGCGGCGTGGACGCTGTTCGCGCTTTTCCGGGGCTGCGGGTTCAGCTTCTTCCTCGGCGGCAACGGCGGGCGCATTGTAAATCGGCGCGTCGAAATTCGCCTTGGCTTCCTCGATCAGGCGCGGCCCGAGCTGGTCGCGAAGCGTGCGGCCGCGCACTTCGATGACATGGCCTTCCGGCAAGTCGCCGAGCTGGAACGGGCCGTAGGATATGCGGATCAGACGGTTGACGTCGAGGCCGAGAGCGCCGAGGACGTTCTTGATTTCTCGGTTCTTGCCTTCGCGAAGGCCCATGGTGATCCAGACGTTCGAGCCCTGCGTGCGGTCGAGCGTCGCCTCGATCGAACCGTAGAGCACGCCGTCGACGGCAATGCCGTCCTTCAGCTTGTCGAGCGCTTCCTGGTCGATCTCACCATGGGCGCGGACGCGGTAGCGCCGGAGCCAACCGGTCGCGGGCAGTTCGAGGGCGCGGGCGAGACCGCCGTCATTGGTGAGCAGCAGCAGGCCTTCGGTGTTGATGTCGAGACGGCCGATCGACATAACGCGCGGTAGCTCTTCCGGCAGATTGTCGAAGACGGTCGCACGGCCTTCCGGATCGGCATTGGTGGTCACGAGGCCTGCCGGCTTGTGATAGAGCCAGAGCCTGGTGCGCTCGATGCCGCGGATCGGCACGCCGTCGACCTCGATACGGTCGGCAAGCGTGACGTTGACGACGGGGGTTTCGAGAACCGTGCCGTTCAGCGTCACACGGCCTTCCATGATCATGCGCTCGATGTCGCGGCGGGAGGCGACGCCTGCGCGCGCCATCACCTTGGAAATGCGTTCGGCCTTGGTGTCGCTGTCGGTTTCGGCCGCCGGACGCGCGGCTGCAGCCTTCGCCGGCTTCGCGCCGCCCGCCTTCGGACCGACCTTCGGCCTGATATCCCGTGAAAGGGGCTTCGCGCCCGGGCGTTTTGGCTTGTCTTTAGGTGTCATTTGCTGTTTGCCTGCCTTTTGGGCCTGTCTATCAGGTCACGCATCTGCGGTTAAGTGGAAATTCGTGCGATCGTGAAGACAAATCGTTTCATGGAGATGGCGCTTGAAGAAGCGCGCGCCGCCGGAGAACGCGGCGAAGTGCCGATCGGCGCGGTCATCGTTGTCGACGATATTGCCGTTTCACGCTCGGGAAATCGCACGCGCGAGCTCAAAGACGTCACCGCGCACGCCGAAATCGCCGCAATCCGGCTGGCCTGCGAGGCGCTTGGGCAGGAACGCCTTGTCGGCGCTGATCTCTATGTGACGCTCGAGCCTTGCACCATGTGCGCGGCAGCCATCTCGTTTGCGCGCATCCGCCGGCTCTATTACGGCGCCGAGGATCCGAAGGGCGGCGCCGTCGACCACGGCGTGCGATTCTATACGCAACCGACCTGCCATCACGCGCCCGAGGTCTATTCGGGAATCAATGAGGTGCAGTCGGCCGAGATCTTGCGGAGATTTTTTGCGGAACGGAGAGAGGCGCCGTAGTCCCACGCCCGTGCGCGGTCATGCTCAACCTTTTGAAAACGCCTCCCCAACCCCTCCCCACAAGGGGGAGGGACTAAGCTGCAGTCCCTGGCGGCGATCAAAAGGAAAGCTCTTGCCGGCTGTTAACGTTCAACGATTGATACGATGGATATTATATGTGGCGGTGCGGCAGGTTAGCCCCTCCCCCTTGTGGGGAGGGGTTGGGGAGGGGTGAGCGCCAGCCGATGAGGGGCTGGTCGACAAACCGCTACTGCAGGAAGTTCCACCACTGCTTGCCGGAATTGGCGATCGCCGCATCCTTCTTGCGCTTCTTCTGCTTCTTGAGCTCGGGCTCGCCGACGTCGTCGAGCTTTGCCGGGTCGTCGACGGTGCGGTAACCGGGCGGCGGATCGGAAATATAGCGGCGCTGATCGACATAGGAGCCCTTCTGCAGGGCGCGGGCCTCGCGATAGGCCTGGGTCTGGGCTTCGGTCGTGCGCCGGCCGCCTTCGATGGCGGAGCTTGCCAGCGGCGAGCGGTAATTCGGATTGTCCGAATTGGCGTCAGCCTCGGAAACGAGGCGGGCGCGGGTCTCCTCCGGCGATTCAAGCCATTGCGGGTTGTCCTTGTTGGCCACCGTCGGCTGCGGCGCGATGAGGGTTTCGCGCTGGCCCTCGGCCGGCAGCACCAGCGTCGGACGCGGCGTATATTTGACGCCCTTATTCTTCGGTTCCGGTCCGGTCAGCGACACGGACTGGCCGAGGTCGTCGGTCAGCTGCTCCATGGCGGTCTTGTCGGTGCCGTAGGTCGGGCTGCTGGCGCAGCCGGACACAAGGGAGCATCCCGCCATGACAACAGACAGGCAGGCGCCTACACGGAACCAATGCGTTGCGAACATGAAAACCCTTCCAGCCACCGGTGCAATCGTCGCCCTACCGGACAACCGTCCCCCTGACGCAAAAATCCGGCCATTTTCAGGCAGCTTTTACCGGATGAACGCCTCAAAGGCAATTCACCCGGCAAATATCTTCAGGCGCGGATGCCGAGTTCGCGCAAGGCGGCGGCGTCGCGCGCCGAGACGTCGGGATAATCCGGATCGGAACCGACATCGGTGGTGATGCGCCAGGAACGGGCGCATTTGACACCTTCGGCAAGCTTCGGCACGACGGCGACGTCAGGCACCTCGGCCAGGCGGAAGGCGTCGGCCGGGCCGGCATCCGTCTTGATCGTGATGCCAGAGGTGATGCAGACTTCGCTGAAATCCTGGCCCTCGAGCGCCTTGCGAAGCGCCGCGTCGGCGACATGCACGACCGGAGCCGCCTCGAGCGAGGAACCGATGCGCTTGTCCTTGCGCTCGATTTCAAGCGCGCCGGTGACGACGCTGCGGATCGCGCGGATCTTCCTCCACTTTTCTGCCAGCGCATCGTTGCGCCATTCCTTTGCGACCGGGGCGAACTGCTCCAGATGCACCGAGACGGCCGAGGGATTGCGCGAGAGCCATGCCTCTTCCGTCGTAAACGGCAGCATCGGCGCAAGCCAGGTCACCACGCAATCGAAGATCATGCGGATGACATAGAGCGCCGAGCGGCGGCGCATGCTGGAGGGCGCATCGCAATAGAGCGCATCCTTGCGAACGTCGAAGTAGAAGGCCGAGAGCTCGACATTGGCAAAGTCGATCAATGCGCGGGCGATCTTCTTGAAGTCGAAGGCATCATAGTTCTCGCGCACGAGCTGATCGAGCTCGGAGAGACGGTGCAGCATCAGCTGCTCCAGCTCCGGCAGATCGGCAAGCGCAATGACCTCGCCCTTGTCGTGGGCGAGCGTTCCGAGCATCCAGCGGATGGTGTTGCGCAGCTTGCGATAGGCATCGACATTGGTCTGGATGATCGTCTTGCCGACGCGGAGATCATCGGCATAGTCCGAGGTCATGACCCAGAGACGCAGGATGTCGGCGCCGGCATCCTTCATCACTTCCTGCGGCGCTGTGACGTTGCCCTTCGACTTCGACATCTTCTCACCCTTCTCGTCCATGGTGAAACCATGGGTGAGAACGGCTTCGTAAGGGGCGCGGCCGCGGGTGGCAGCCGATTCCAAGAGCGAGGAATGGAACCAGCCGCGATGCTGGTCGGACCCTTCGAGATAGAGATCGGCCGGCCATTTCAGGTCGGGGCGGTCCTCCAGGGTGAAGGTGTGCGTCGAGCCCGAGTCGAACCAGACGTCGAGGATATCCATGACCTGCGTCCACTTGGCCGGATCATGCTCGTTACCAAGGAAACGCTCCTTGGCGCCTTCGGCAAACCAGGCGTCTGCGCCCTCGACGTCGAAGGCATTGAGGATGCGCTGGTTGACGGCCTCGTCCTTCAGGACCTCGCCCTGCTCATCCACAAAGACGCAGATCGGCACACCCCATGCTCTTTGGCGCGAGAGAACCCAGTCCGGGCGCTGCTCGATCATCGCACGCAGACGGTTCTGGCCAGCGGCCGGCACGAAGCGGGTGTCGTCGATCGCGCCGAGGGCCCGGCTGCGCAGCGTCGTCCCATCCGGCAGGGTCTTGTCCATATAGACGAACCACTGCGGCGTATTGCGGAAGATCACCGGCTTCTTCGAACGCCAGGAATGCGGATACTGATGCTTCAGACGGCCGCGGGCAAAGAGTGCGTTAAGTTCGATCAGCGCCTTGATGACGCGATCATTGGCATCGCCCTTCTTGCCATTGTCGTCGATAACACGTGCGCCTTCCAGGCCGGGAGCGTCAGCGGTGTAGAAGCCGCCGTCATCGACCGGGAACGGGATCTTGGTCTCGATGCCGCGCGCCTCGATCTCACGGGCATGCGCCGTCCAGACGTCAAAGTCTTCGCGGCCGTGGCTGGGTGCGGTGTGCACGAAACCGGTACCGGCATCGTCAGTGACATGGTCGCCTTCGAGCAGCGGCACGACAAATTCGTAACCGCCTTCCAGGCCCTTGAGCGGATGTGCGCAGGCCATGCCGGCGAGATCGGCAGCCGTGACATCGGCTAGGCGCCGGTACTGCAGCTTCGCCTTGGCAAAGGATTCCTCAGCCAACTTGTCGGCGAAAACAAGCTTCTCGCCCGGACGCGGGCCAAAATCATTCTCGGCAGCCGTGACTTCGTAAAGGCCATAGGCTACGCGTGAGGAATAGGCGACCGCGCGGTTGCCGGGGATCGTCCATGGCGTAGTCGTCCAGATGACGACGAAGGCGTCCTTGACGCCGTCAGGCCCTTTCGCGACCGGGAATTTCACCCAGATCGTGTCGCTCTCATAGTCGTGGTACTCGACCTCGGCTTCGGCAAGCGCGGTGCGCTCGACGACCGACCACATGATCGGCTTGGAGCCGCGGTAGAGCTGGCCGCTTGCAGCGATCTTCAGGAGTTCACCGGCGATGCGGCTTTCCGCATGGAAGTTCATCGTCAGATACGGGTTTTCGAAGTCGCCGACGATGCCGAGGCGCTGGAACTCGTCGCCCTGGACCTTGATCCACTTCTCGGCATAAGCGCGGCATTCGCGGCGAAATTCGATCATCGCCGACGGCTCGGTCAGATCAGGCTTGGCCTTGCCCTTGGCGCGGTAGTTCTCCTCCTCGATCTTCCATTCGATCGGCAGGCCGTGGCAATCCCAGCCGGGCACATAATTGGCGTCATAGCCGCGCATCTGGAACGAACGGTTGATGACGTCCTTGAGGATCTTGTTCAGCGCATGGCCGATATGGATGTTGCCATTGGCATAGGGCGGGCCGTCATGCAGGACGAATTTCTCGCGACCGGCGGCTGAGGCGCGCAGTTTCTTGTAGAGGTCCATCTTCTGCCAGCGGGCAACGAGCTCCGGCTCCTTCTGCGGCAGACCGGCGCGCATCGGGAAATCGGTTTCAGGCAGATAGAGGGTCTTCGAGTAATCGATCTTTTCGGCTGTTTCGGTCATGTGTGACAATCGTTTCTGGCGGCCCAGGGAGGGGCGCAACGGACGTGAAAATAGGTGGCGGCGGAAGCGCCTGCTCGCAAGCGCCGAAAACCCGGACCTCCCGGCCGCTTAGCGCGCGCGGAAGGCCGGGCCGATAATTCGTATCGTGATCGCCAGCCGAAATTTCGTCATAGCGCCGGTTCATAGGCGTTTTTGCCGGGAAAAGGAAGAGAAGAAATCGCAGGCCGGGCAATCCAGGTCAGGGCCGATTCCGCCTATGCGGAATATCCCGAGCTGTGACGAACTCAGGCGAAACACAGTTTCCGATCGAGTTCGCCGAGCGGCACGACGCCCGCCAACAGCGCCCTCGCCTCTGCCTCGTCGCGCTTGATCTGGGCGACGAGCGGATCGAGGCCGTCGAATTTCAGTTCAGGCCTGATATAGCCGAAGAAGGAGACGGCGCAGAGCTGGCCGTAGAGATCGCCGTGAAAATCGAATAGATAGGTTTCGAGCAGCGGCGCGCCGTTTTCGGTGACGGTCGGCCGGCGGCCGTAGCTGGCGACGGCATCATGGAGCGTTCCGTCCTGGCGGCGGAAGCGGACCGCGTAGATGCCGGCGGCGAGTTCGGCCTCGGGCGGCAGGCGCATGTTGGCGGTGGGAAAACCGAGCTGGCGGCCGAGCTTTTCGCCGTCGATCACCTCGGCTTCGACGGTATAGCGGTAGCCCAGCATGCCGGCGGCTTCGCTGACATTACCGTCCTTCAGCAGCGCCCGGATGTGGCTCGAAGAGACGACGTCGGCGTTCTCGTCGCGGAAGGCGTCGATCAGGGTGACGCCGAAACCATAGGTCTGGCCGGCATTCATCAGAAAGGCAGGACCGCCTTCGCGACCGCGACCGAAATGGAAATCGAAGCCGGTGACGACTTCGGAGGCGGCGAGCCAATCCTTCAGGATCGAATCGATGAAATCGTCGGCCGAGCGCTGCGAAAATTCATAGTCGAAGGGATATTCGATGACCGCATTGAAACCGAGGGTTTCCAGGATGCGGGCCTTGAGCGGCGCGGGCGTCAGGCGGAAGACCGGCGTCTGCGGCCGGAACACCGTGCGCGGATGCGGCTCGAAGGTCAGCACCAGGGCAGGAATGCCGCGCGCCTTGGCGATCTCGAGCGCGCGGTTCAGCACCGACTGATGGCCGCGATGGACGCCGTCGAAATTGCCGATGGCAATGACCCCGCCCTTGAGATGGGCAGGCAAGGGTTCGCGGGTTTCATTGCGGTGGAAGACGGTCATCGGCTGGCTTCTCTTCATGCAAGGCGCGGCATCCACCACTTCGGCGCAGCCTTCTCCCGATCGAGATAGGCGTTGAGGATCGCCTCGTCGGTCTCACCGTTCAAGGTGTATTCCTTGGCGTGGATACCGCCGCTGATGTAGAGAAGATCGAGGCCGAAATTCAAGGCCCCGCGCACATCCGTCGGCATGCCGTCGCCGATCGCCAGCACGCGGTCGGTGGAAAATTCGCCGCGAAGCTCGCGGGCGGCCGAAAGCGTCGCTTCGTAGATCGGCCGGTGCGGCTTGCCGGCAATGCGGGTTTTGCCGCCGAGCTGCTCGTAATAGGCGGCCATGGCGCCGGCGCAGGGGATGATGCGATGGCCGCGCTCGACGACGAGATCGGGATTGGCGCAGATCATCGGCACGTCGCGCGCCTGGAAATCGAGGAGCATGTCAGTGTAATCCTCGGGCTTCTCGGTCTCGTCGTCGAAAAAGCCGGTGCAGACGAGCGATTGCGCTTCACCCGCCGGCCGGCGCTCGACGCCTATGCCTTCGAGAAGCGCCTTGTCGCGCTCGGGGCCGAGCAGAAAGACCGTTTTCGGCCCCTCGGAGATCAGCCCGCGGGTGACATCGCCCGAGGTGACGATTCGATCATAGGCGCCGTCGGGGACCCCGATATGGCGCAACTGCTCGACCACCTGCCAGGAAAGGCGCGGCGAATTGGTGATCAGCACGACGGCAAGGCCGCTCTCACGCGCCACTTGAAGGGCGGCGGCAGCCTTTGGAAACGGATCGACGCCGTTGTGAACCACGCCCCAGACGTCGCAGAGCACCACGTCGTAGTGAGCTGATATCTGCGAGAAGTTTTCTATCCGCCTGGCCATTCCGATTTCCCGATTTGCTTCAGTCACCGGTGACATTGCAAAGGCGCAAGGCGATGGCAAGGCATTTTCTCTTCACCTTGACAGACAAGACCCTCCGGCAGTCCCCAGCAAGAGCGGACGGCAAGGTCCTGCGACGTTGCCAAACGCAAAGGCCGGACAAGATTTCGGCGGCAATCTCCGATAATTCGTCGCCTCTTCACAATTCCGGCACAAAAATTCGTGATTGCTCTCATTGACTCCTCTCGGAGCCATCCCTAAATGCTCGAGCGCTAGCACTCACCTTAGAGGAGTGCTAACACTTATCCATGTGGACCGCTCCGGTCCGCGAATGTCATTCGATCGAGGGATTAGACAATGGCAAGCACCAATTTCCGTCCGCTTCACGACCGCGTCGTCGTTCGTCGCGTCGAGTCCGAAGAAAAGACCAAGGGCGGCATCATCATTCCCGACACCGCCAAGGAAAAGCCGCAGGAAGGCGAAATCGTCGCCGTCGGCTCCGGCGCTCGTGACGAGTCCGGCAAGGTCGTGGCGCTCGACGTCAAGGCTGGCGACCGCGTTCTGTTCGGCAAGTGGTCCGGCACTGAAGTCAAGATCAACGGCGAAGACCTTCTGATCATGAAGGAAGCCGACATCATGGGCATCATCGGCTGATCGGCCGATCCGCTTTCCCGAAATGGCTGATGGGCTTCTTGCCCGAACAAATCGAATTCAGGAGTCACAAACATGGCAGCTAAAGAAATCAAGTTTGGCCGCACCGCGCGCGAAAAGATGCTGCGCGGCGTCGACATTCTCGCCGATGCAGTGAAGGTCACGCTCGGCCCGAAGGGTCGTAACGTCATCATCGACAAGTCCTTCGGCGCTCCGCGCATCACCAAGGACGGCGTCTCGGTCGCCAAGGAAATCGAACTCGAAGACAAGTTCGAAAACATGGGCGCCCAGATGGTCCGCGAAGTCGCTTCGAAGACCAACGACATCGCCGGTGACGGCACCACGACTGCAACCGTTCTCGCCCAGGCGATCGTTCGCGAAGGCGCCAAGGCCGTTGCCGCCGGCATGAACCCGATGGACCTGAAGCGCGGCATCGATCTCGCCGTTGCCGAAGTCGTCAAGGATCTTCAGGCCAAGGCCAAGAAGATCAACACCTCGGAAGAAGTCGCCCAGGTCGGCACGATCTCCGCAAACGGCGAACGTCAGGTCGGTCTCGACATTGCAGAAGCCATGCAGAAGGTCGGCAACGAAGGCGTCATCACGGTTGAAGAAGCCAAGACCGCCGAAACCGAACTCGAAGTCGTCGAAGGCATGCAGTTCGACCGCGGCTACCTCAGCCCCTACTTCGTCACCAACCCGGAAAAGATGATCGCCGACCTCGAAGACGTCTTCATTCTCCTCCACGAGAAGAAGCTGTCGAACCTGCAGTCGATGCTGCCGGTTCTCGAAGCCGTCGTCCAGACCGGCAAGCCGCTCCTCATCATCGCTGAAGACGTCGAAGGCGAAGCTCTTGCTACGCTCGTCGTCAACAAGCTGCGTGGCGGCCTCAAGATCGCTGCCGTCAAGGCGCCTGGCTTCGGCGACCGCCGCAAGGCCATGCTCGAAGACATCGCCATCCTGACCGGCGGCACCGTCATCTCCGAAGACCTCGGCATCAAGCTCGAGAGCGTCACGCTCGACATGCTGGGCCGTGCCAAGAAGGTCTCGATCTCCAAGGAAAACACCACGATCGTCGACGGTTCGGGCGCCAAGTCCGACATCGAAGGCCGTGTTGCCCAGATCAAGGCGCAGATCGAAGAAACCACCTCCGACTACGACCGCGAGAAGCTGCAGGAACGTCTTGCCAAGCTCGCCGGCGGCGTTGCCGTCATCCGGGTCGGCGGCTCGACGGAAGTCGAAGTCAAGGAAAAGAAGGACCGCATCGACGACGCCCTCAACGCGACGCGCGCTGCCGTTCAGGAAGGCATCGTACCGGGCGGCGGCGTTGCCCTGCTGCGCTCTTCCGTCAAGATCACCTCCAAGGGTATCAATGACGACCAGGAAGCCGGCATCAACATCGTTCGCCGCGCTCTGCAGGCTCCGGCCCGCCAGATCGCTGAAAACGCAGGTGACGAAGCTTCGATCGTTGTCGGCAAGATCCTCGACAAGGATCAGGACAACTACGGCTACAACGCCCAGACCGGCGAATATGGCGACATGATCGGCATGGGCATCATCGACCCGGTCAAGGTCGTTCGCACCGCCCTGCAGGATGCCGCTTCCGTCGCATCGCTGCTGATCACCACCGAAGCCATGATCGCCGAGCTGCCGAAGAAGGACGCTCCGGCTATGCCGGGCGGCATGGGCGGCATGGGTGGAATGGACATGATGTGATAGGCCAAAGGCCTTTCGCACATCGTCCATGAAACTGGACAGGAAGGGCGGCCCCCGGGTCGCTCTTTTCTTTTGGCTGCTGCGATTCGATCCGTTGCGCACTATTTTATGCCGTGCAGCGCGTCAGCCGACCTCGAAGCTTTCGTCAAGCTTGCGTCACCGCTTATTTTCAATCCCGGAAAACGGGTGGAGGAGGTCGGATCATGGCGTCGTCTGCTGTGCACCATCGGGTGAAAATGTCTTTGAAGTGCCAAAAACAGCGATTCTTGCTGCTTTTCCGGCGAAACGGCCGGGCGGAATGCGGGAGCCTCTAGAAAATAGCGGCCGAACCGTCTCTGAAAAAGGCATTGCCGTTTGTTTAAAAGCTCCTATAAATCCGCGCAGCAATTGACGTGCGCCCCGGCGATAATTTTCGCCCTCAAACGAGGCCGGAGCGCGAAAAAGCGACGCCAGAACGTTCGGTTTGAAGGCTCCGTTTCGGAAGCCCGATGGCTGTGGCGATGAGCGGCGAATGCCGGCGCGGACATAATGTCCGCTGCTACATGATCCTGTTTCTTGTGTTTGACGTGCGTGCGGCGGAGGAGCCGCATCCGAACTGGGGAACGCCTTGTTTAAGATCGCCAAAGCCAATGCAGCCGTGCCTTTGATGACCGGCTCGATGAACGACAACCATCAAAATCACCAGATGCTGGCGCAGTTGTCGGTTTCCGAAAGCTGGACCGGAGATTTTTCGAGCGGGCTGATCCGTCTCGGCAAATGGAGCGCGATGCTGCACGGCCTCACCGCCGAGGAATGCGGGCTGCTGAACCTGATCCGCTGCTACGATAGCAAGGATCGCGCCCGCGTGCTGGAACTGTTCGAGCAGGCGGCAACGCACTGCTCCTCCTTCTGCTTTTCAACGACGATCATCATGCCGAATGGCTTGCGCCAGCCGCTGTTCTGCATGGGCGAGTCGAACGGGCTCGAGGAGAAATACAGCGGCAGCATGACCGGCGTCTTCATCTTTCCTCGCTTCAAGCTCGAAGGCGCAAGGCAGATCACGAGCCGGCAATAAGACCGGCGACGCGAGATAAAGGCCGCCTCAGGGCTCAGCCACTAACGTAAACGAGTATCGGTTACTGCGATTCGGCCGGTATGACATCAGCACCATCCATGACATAGGTCGCGTAGCGATGGTCGCGGATCAGGCTTATCTTTCGCTCCCGCCACTCGAGTAGCATGAAATAGGAAGGACCGGCCGATGGTTCGGCCGATACCAGGAATATTTCCCGGCCTTCCAGCCAGGCCGGTTCGACCCTGACCCGCGGATATTCGGCATAATAGGTGAAAAATCGACCGACGTCGGCGGCACCGGAGATTTCCGGCCGTCGCGCCTGGCGAAGCCGAACATCGTCTGCCAGCAAGCGACGTAGCGCGTCCCAATCTTGAGCGTTGAAGAGCGCTGCAAAGTTCAGGGCCTCGGGACTTGGCGACGGCGCAACCTCGGACCGCACGTCGGAGATCGCGCGCAATCTCGCCCTACCGCGCGACAGATGGGCCTTGACGGCATCGACACTCAGTTCCAGCAGCGATGCGATATCCGCAAGCGACTCCCCCAACACATCCTTGAGGATCACCGCGCTGCGTTGCGGCACCGGCAATTCTGCAAAATGACCCAGGGCGACCCGCACCGTGTCCCGCCGGATCAGCGCGTCCTCCGGGCCGACGGCGCTGATATCGGCCAGATCAAAGGCCATCTCAAGCGGCTCCGACCGGCGCGTACCGCGCTGGCGCAGGGCATCTATGGCTCGATTGTGGACGATGCGAAATAGCCACGGTCGCAGCGGCGTGCCCGTTGGGATCGAGCCAGCGGTCGCAAATACCCTGGCAAACGCGTCCTGAACCACGTCCTCGCCGTCGATCACCGAACCCACCAGACGAGCAGCATAACGATGCAGTTGGGGGCGAAGCGCGTCCGCTTCCCTGGCCAGGTCTGCAAGCAGAGTTTTCCTCTCTTCAGTCCCCAGAGCTGGGTCTTTCGTCATTCGATGACCGTCACACCCGTATCCCCACGCACGGCATAGACCATGGCCTCAGCGAGGCCGGAATCGCCGATCAGTTCGGCGACCGTATCACCGAAAGCCCGCGGCGTCATGTCCGGCCAGGTGGCGGCCTGTTCGGCAAATGTACGACCCGCCTTCGCAGCATAGGCCCCGATTCCGGTATCGCCCACACCAGTTCCAACGAACATCTGCCGGGGAACGATGACCCGGAACCGCAAACCCAGGCCGAGTTCCGCCGACAAGTCGTCGGCATATTTTGCAATGAACCACTGCGCGCGCTTGGCGCCGGCATAACCTCCCGATAGCGGCGACCCCTGCACGGCGGCTCCGCTGGAGACCAGCACGACGAGCCCGCCCGGCGCCATTGGCAAGGTCAGGGTAGCCTGTACCCAATGCAGCGCGGCCTTGACGTCTACATTCCAGTTGGTCGTGAATGCCTCCCAGCCAATCCGGTCGATCCGCTCCATGGGCGGTTTCGCACCGGCATTCATGATGACGACATCAGGTCGCGTCTGCTCCATGATCCGCCACGCCGCGTCGGCATCAGTTGCATCGGCCGATATGGCGGTGACGGCCAGTTGCTCAGCCGGCCCCTGCACAGCCGTCGCGTTTCGGGCGACCACGGTGACTTCGGCCGCGCGAGCAAGGAATGCCTCGGCAAGTCCACTCCCCAAGCCGCGGCTCCCGCCGACGACCACAATTCGCTTTCCTTCCAGATCCATTTCTCAGTCCTCGTTCATTCGACCGCTCGACGACGGTCGCAACAACGACGGTTCAAGGAGGTGAAAAGAGTCATCGCCATCTGCGATTTGTGGAAGCCAGCGTCAAAAAAGTCTGGCTCGACCGAATGCCGCCGTGATTGCGGTCGCCAGCCGAAGCGGATCGCTCCCTTGATACGGGGTTGCTTATTCCGGTTGACCTATCGCGCCGATCCTCCACATCTGAGGCGATCCCGAATTTCGGCCGATGCGGGTTCTTGCAAAGGTTGACGTTCACTCCCCGGAAGGGACAGGCAATCGAAGCCGCCTTGAATGTCTGAGGAAATCTCCGGCATGAGTAATGCCCGACCACCAGCGTTATTGGGGTTTTGCTTAAGATGGTCCTCACGATTCCACGTTAGTGGCCGGGCGGCAGGGCGGCCTTTTGCATTGTCCGGCGGATCGTCCGTTACTCCGGTTTGATAGGAATGTTGAGGCCTCTGGTGCTTGCCGGACGGGCGATGCAGCGCTCCAGCCAATCGGAGACGGCGGGGAATTTCGCATATTCGAGAATCTCACGGCCGCCATAGAAGATGTCGGCGCCGCGAATCCAGGTGAAAGTGGTGATGTCGGCGATCGTATATTGATCGCCCATGATCCATTGGCGGCCCTGCAGCCGGCCTTCGAGCACGCCGAGCAGCCGTTTGGATTCATCGCGGTAGCGCTCCACCGGATAGGAATTATTGGCGACCTTGTCGGCGGCGAATTTGTAGAAATGGCCGAATTGACCGAGCATCGGGCCAATGCCAGCCATCTGGAAAAACACCCATTGGATGCATTCATAGCGGCCGGCAGCATCGGCAGGGATGAGCTTGCCGGTCTTTTCCGCAAGATAGAGCAGGATGGCACCGGATTCGAACAGGCCGATCGGCTTTCCCCCAGGCCCGTTCGGATCGATGATCGCCGGAATGCGGCCGTTCGGATTGAGGGATTCGAATTCCGGCGACTTCTGCTCGTTGGCGGCAAAGGAAATATAGTGCGGCTCGTAGGGGAGCCCGAGCTCTTCGAGGGCGACCGATACCTTCACCCCGTTCGGCGTCTGCAGGGAATAAAGCTGGATGATGTCGGGGTTTTTCGCCGGCCAGCGCGTAGTGATCGGAAATGCGGAAAGATCTGCCATAAGAGACTCCATGTTATCAGCCGACCATAGGAGACCAGACTCCGGAAAAGCAAGCGAGGGCGTCGTTCCATATTATTGAACGAACTGTCCCCTTCTGTTTATCTTTCCATTACAGAAGAAATAGGCGAGATAGGGATATCAGAGATCCACAGCGTGCCGGGGCACCAAGATCTCCAGAGCCCTTCAAACGGAGACAATATCCATGTCGAACGCCATCATCCTGATTGCCCGCATTCTTCTGTCTTTCATGTTCATCCTCTCCGGCTTCATGAAGCTAACCGATCCTGCCGGTACAGCGGGCATGATCGCCGGTGCCGGCCTGCCGGCAGCAACCCTGTTGGCCTATGTCGCAGGCCTCTTCGAACTGCTGGCCGGCCTAGCGGTTCTCGCAGGCTTCCAGGTCCGCATTGCCGGTTGGCTGCTCGCCGGCTTCTGTGTCTTCACGGGCGTTGCCTTCCATCTGCCCTACGCAAGCGGCACGGAACTCGTGAACATCCTCAACCAGATCATGGTCATGAAGAACATCACGCTGGCCGGCGCCTACATCCTGCTCGCCACCGTCGGTGCCGGTGCCTATTCGATCGACGCACGCCGCGGTCTGCAGGCCGTCGCTGCCCGCTAATTCCATCTCCTCCCAAGCATGCAAAACCCGCCGTCATTGAACTGACGGCGGGTTTTCTTACGCTTTGATGGCGGAGATCAGAGGGCGGCGCGCACCGCGTCGACGATCGCCTGCACCACGGGTTCATCTGCATGGCTCTCCTTGCGGGCGCGCACGAGGCAAGCCTCTGAATGCAGGATGACGCCGTCCTGGAGCACCTTCAGATGATTGGCGCGCAGCGTCGAGCCGGTGGAGGTGATATCGACGATGATATCGGCCGAACCGGAGGCGGGAGCGCCCTCGGTGGCGCCGAGGCTCTCGACGATGCGATAAAGCTGGATGCCATGCTGGCTCGAAAAGAACTGCTGGGTCAGGCGCCAATATTTGGTGGCAATCGCCAGGCGCCGGCCGTGGCGGGCGCGGAAATCGGCGGCGACATCGCCGAGATCGGCCATGGTGTCGACATCGAGCCAGATCTCGGGCACCGCGACGACGACATCGGCATGGCCGAAGCCGAGCCGGGCGCAGAATTCGACACGCTTGTCGACCTCGGCAAATCCCTCGCGCATCAGATCCTCGCCGGTGACGCCGAAATCGACGGTGCCGTTGCCGAGCTCGCGGGAGATTTCCGACGCCGACAGGAAGGCAATCTCGACATCGTCCCAGCCTTCGACGCGGCCGCGATAGGAGCGGTCATTGCCGACAGCCGATATCGGCATGCCGGCCCGCTCGAAGATTGCCGAAGCGTCGTCCTTCATCCGGCCCTTGGAGGGAAGCGCGATGGTGATGGTCATGCGGCTGCCCTTTCGGTTTCGATGCGGTCGAGCCAGAAGGAGAAGCCGACGGCCGGAATGCGATCCGTCGCGCCAAGGAAGGTCAACAGCCGGTCGAAGCGGCCGCCGCCGGCCAGAACCGCGCTCGAGCCTTCCACCGTCACCTCGAAGACGAGGCCGGTGTAGTAATCGAGCGGACGCCCGAAAGCGGCGCGGTAGTCAAGGCAGGACAGATCGACGCCGGCATCGGCAAGGGCGGCGACGCGGCCGTTGAAGCGTGACAGCGCATTGCCGAGCTTCAGGCCGGCAGCGTCGGCAAAGCCGGCAAGGGCTGCGGACGCATTGACGAGCGGCACATGCAGCGACAGGAACTCTTCCAGCACATGGAAGGCGGCATCGTCGAGACGCGTCTCGGACAGGATGAGCTTTTCCTTGAGGCGCCGGGCGATCTCCAGCGGCGAGCGGCTGGCGTTTGTGGAATAACCGGTCGCCTGCATCTCGTGCTCGATATGAGCGACCAGGGCCTGTTCGTTGCCTGAGGCGACAAGCCTGGCGATATCGTCGTCGAGGCCGGTGACGAATTGCGGGCTGACGAGGCTGGCCAGCAGCGCCTCCAACTGCGTCATGTTGCCGAAAGCGTGGATCAGGCGCTTCTGCCAGCCGAGCGGCAGGCCGAGCGCCTGGACAACTGCCTCGAACACCGCCTGATCGCCCAACGTCACGGCTAAGCGCCGGCCCGGCAGCAGGCGGGTGAGAATGCCGGTGGCGTCGCCGATGGCGCGCGCATCGGCGCCCGGTATGTTGATGTCGCCGAGATCCTCGATGCCGGCCTGATAGAATTCATTGGCGCCGTCGCGGCGCTGGCGGAAGACCTCGCCGAGATAGGCGTAACGCTTCGGCGTGCCGGTTGCCGTCTCGATGTGGCGCAGGCAGACAGGGATGGTGAATTCCGGACGCAGGCAGAGGCTGGCGCCGGTTTCGCTCTCGGTCATGAAGATGCGGCGGCGCAGATCCTCACCGGCAATGTCGAGGAACGGCTCGGCCGGCTGAATGACCGGCGTGTCGATGCGCTCGGCATTACGTGCAGTGAATTCGGCAAGAAGTTCACCGGCGAAGTCGGGGAGATTGATCAGGGGCATTGGGTTGCTCCTGGGAAAAATCCCCTCCCCAACCCCTCCCCACAAGGGGGAGGGACTAACTCGCGGCGACCGCTGGAACAAATCAGAAGCGGCGCCGGTAAAGCGAAGGTCGAGTTGGGCAAAGCGGCGCGACTTGAAGCCCCTCCCCCCTGTGGGGAGGGGTTGGGGAGGGGTCTACTGCGCATTGTCAGCCCTCTTCCGATCCTCCGCCTGCGCGGCAAGGATTTCCCTCACCTTGGCGACGAGATCGGCTTCCGGCACCGTCTCCTGCGCCACGCGGGCTTCGCGCCAGCTGGCATTATCCTCGATCTCGCCGGAAAGCCGCTTGCCCTCGATCAGATCCTTGATCTGCACGACACCTTGGGCGCGCTCGTCGCCGCCCTGGATGATGGCGATAGGGCAGCCGCGGCGGTCGGCATATTTCAGCTGGTTGCCGAATTTCTTCCAGTTGCCCTGGAACATCTCGGCACGGATGCCGGCGGCGCGCAGCTCCTGGGTCATCCGCTGATAGCGGCCCATCGCTTCGACGTCACCGTCCATGACGGTCACCAGCACCGGCTCGATCACCGCGCTCGCCCCGAGCTTGCCGAGGTTCTTCAGCGCCGTCATCAGCCTGGAGACGCCGATCGAAAAGCCGGTCGCCGGCACCGGCTGACCCATGAAGCGGGAGACCAGGCCGTCGTAACGGCCGCCGCCGGCGACTGAGCCGAAGACGACCTTCTCGCCCTTCTCGTTGGTGACGTCGAAGAGAAGCTCGGCCTCATAGACCGGGCCGGTATAATATTCGAGGCCGCGTACAACGGAGGGGTCGATCTTGATGCGGTCAGAGCCATAGCCGGCGCTGGTGACGAGCGCGCTGATGAAATTCAGCTCCTCGACGCCTTCGGCACCCTTCGAGGTTCCGGCGACGAGTTCGGCGAGGCGGCCGGCACTTTCGGCGTAATCCCTGATGCCGACGAAGAACAGAACCTTGTCGATCTGCTTCTGGTCGAGACCGGCGCCCTTGGTGAAGTCGCCGGATTCATCCTTGCGGCCGGGACCGAGCAGCAGCGAGACACCTTCCGGGCCGAACTTGTCGAGCTTATCGATAGCGCGCAGCACATTGAGCCGCTGACCGGCCTTGTCGTCGCCGCCGAGGCCGATCGCCTCCAGCACGCCGTCCAGGACCTTGCGGTTGTTGACGCGGATCACGTAATCGCCGCGCTTGATTCCGAGGGCTTCGAGCGTATCGGCCATCATCATGCACATTTCGGCATCGGCCTGGACACCCGGTGCGCCGACGGTATCGGCATCGAACTGCATGAACTGGCGGAAACGGCCGGGGCCCGGCTTCTCGTTGCGGAAGACGTAACCGGCGCGATAGGTGCGGTAGGGAAGCTGGATCTCGTTGAAGTTCTCGGCGACATGGCGGGCGAGCGGCGCCGTCAGGTCATAGCGCAGCGACATCCACTGGTCGTCATCGTCCTGCAGCGAGAAGACACCTTCGTTCGGCCGGTCGCTGTCGGGCAGGAATTTGCCGAGCGCATCGGTATATTCGAACAGCGGCGTTTCGACAGGATCGAAACCATAATGCTCATAGACTTCCCGGATCTTTGCAGTCATTTCGTTGACGGCGCGGATATCGTCGGCCGCACGGTCGACGAAGCCGCGCGGCAGGCGGGCCTTGAGCTTTTGCGGTTTCTTCTGCTTGTCGTTCATTTTCCGGGAATTCCGCTGACTGTGACAGTGGCGGTGTCCTAGCGGATTGGGCGGGGAGCGGCAAGGGCGAAGGGGCTTGATGGCGCTGCCGGAATCGATTGAACGATGAGCCATTGTTCAGAATGCGGATATGCTCATGATCACCGAGGCGCTCCTCTATGCCGCGACGTTGCCGCTGACCGGCAAGTCCTATCGAAAATTCATCCGCTATTCCGTCAATCTCTGGTCGCGGGCCGGACGTTGCGCCGGGGATTGGGCCGACCACGAGGAGAAGAGCCGCAATGCCATCCGTGCAGCGGTGGCCGACCTCAGGCAGAACCGGACCGCCGTGGTGCTCGGCTCCGGCCTGTTGCGGGACGTGCCGATCGACGACCTGGCACGCGATTTTGACACGGTCGTGCTCATCGATCTCGTTCATCTCGCCTCGGTGCGGCTGTGGCTTGCGGCCAAGGGCTATCGCAACGTCCGGCTGATCGAGCGCGATCTCTCCGGCTACGACGATTTCTCCGCCGGTCAGGAGCCGGAACCGCTCGGCTTCCTGCGGGGCGTGCCCTATCTCGATTTCGTGGTTTCCGCCAATCTCTTGTCGCAGATCGGCCGCGGCGTGAAGCGGCGCCATGAAGCCGAGGCGGCCGGTCGAATGCCTGAAGACACGGTGGAGAGGCTGATCGCTGCGCATCTCAGCGGGCTTTCCGGACTTTCCTGCCGGCATTGCCTCGTGACCGACATCGCCTATGCCGTCATCGACCGCAACGGCAAAACACATGAGGAGGCCGACCTGCTGCACGGCGTCGCCCCGCCGCCGGCGAAAGCGGTCTGGACCTGGCCGGTCGCTCCGCTCGGTGAGGAAAGCAGGGATTACCGGATCGAACACAAGGTCATTGCCGGCTGGTGATCGGGATGTGACCACCGGCGGTACTTGGCTTGCAGCCGGCATTCGCCTATATCAGACGCCATGCGCATGCTCGCCCTCATCACGATGTTTCTCGGCTGGCTGATCTACAGCGCCATGTCGGCATGGGCGGGCTGTCCGACATGCGCATCGATGAATGCGCCGACTGCCGGTGACAGCGGCAGCATGCAGCATGAAATGGCTGGCATGCATATGCCGAAAGAAGCGGGCCAGGCCGCCGCTCCCTTGAAAGATCCCTGCGCCAGCGGAAACTCCGCGCATATGCCGCTTTGCGCCGCCTGTCTTCTGCTGCCGCCGGCAGTGATGGCCGTGGCCGGCGGAAAAGCCGATTTCGGCTATTCCGCGCCGCCGCTTGCCCGCGCCCTCGATGACGACAGGCCCGCTCCACAGGCACCCCCTCCCCGACTGGTCTGACACCGTGTTCCCCATGCAGAATGGGCGGCTTCGGTTGCCCGGAAACTCTATTGCCAGACAGAGGAAGGAACTCTCATGTCTTTGAAAATCATCACGCTTACCGCAATGCTTGCCGCTTTTGCCGCCCCCGCTTTTGCCGAAGACAAGCCCATGGATATGAGCAAGCCAATGGGCAGTCACGACGCGGCCAGCCACGCCTTCAGCGAGGCGAACGACAAAATGCACAAGAATATGATGATCGAGTATAGCGGCGATGCAGACGTCGATTTCGTCCGCGGCATGATCCCCCACCATCAGGGCGCGATCGACATGGCCAAGGTCGAGCTCCAATACGGCAAGGATCCCAAAATCCGCAAGCTCGCCGAAGCGGTCATCAAGGCGCAGGAAGCCGAGATCACGGAGATGAACGCCTGGCTCAAGGCCCACGGCAAGTAGCCGATCGCTGCTGGAGGGAGCGCCTGATATTACAGGCGTTCCCAGAGGCTGCTGACAACCACTGCAACACCCAAGACGTCATCCTCGGCCTTGTGCCGAGGATCTGCTCCGATCGAATTAAGCGATTGGAAAAGAGATGTTTCCCGTCAAAAAATTGCCGTGCTCAGATGCTCGGCACAAGGCCGAGCATGACGGAGGAGAGGTTGTTAACAAACTGGGGAACGCCTGAGATAAGGCGTTCCCTAGTGGTTCGGGCGATGTCAATCCTTCGGCTCGAAATCGGCCGGGCGTCGGCCCGCGCCCTGCCGTGACAACATCCAACCCGGATATTCTGGGGCAAGCGCGCTCACCTCGTCGAGCCTCTGCATATCTCCTTCGTCGAGCTTCAGCCTGACGGCGGCAAGGTTCTGGTCGAGCTGGTCGACGCGCTTGGCGCCGATGATGACCGAGGTGACGAAAGGTTTGGCGAGGATATAGGCGAGCGCGACGGTCGCGACGCTGACGCCGTGCTTTTCGGCGACCTCGCGCATGACGGCGACGCAGGCCCAGGCTCGGTCCCTGTCGACGGGCGGGAAGTCGAAACTGGCACGGCGGCCATCGCCGTTGCCGGGGGCGCCCGGACCATACTTGCCGGAGAGCAGACCGCCGGCGAGCGGCGACCAGACCATCAGGCCGAGCTTTTCCTCCTGCATCATCGGCACGATGTCCCGTTCGAGATCGCGGCCGGCGATGGAATAATAGGCCTGCACCGTTTCGAAGCGGGCAAAGCCGCGGCGTTCGGAAAGACCGAGCGCCTTCGAAATACGCCAGGCCTGCCAGTTGGAAACGCCGATATACCGCACGAGGCCGCGCGAGACGAGATCGTCGAAGGCGCGCAGCGTTTCCTCGATCGGCGTCACCGTATCGGTCGCGTGGATCTGATAGAGGTCGATATGATCGGTCTGCAGGCGCTTGAGGCTCGCCTCGACCGAATCCATGATGTGGCCGCGCGAGGCGCCGCGGTCGTTCGGCTGGTCGCCCATGACGCCATAGACCTTGGTGGCGATGACAACATCCTTGCGCGGGATGTCGAGGTTCTTCAGCGCCTGGCCGAGCAGCCTTTCGGATTCGCCTGACGAATAGACGTCGGCCGTATCGATGAAATTGACGCCTGCTGCAAGCGAACGCTCGAGGATCCGGTCGGCGGCATTCTGGTCGACATCGGCGATGGCGCCCCACATGCTGCCTTCTTTGGCTTCGCCGAAGGTCATCGTGCCCAGGCAGATTTCCGAGACGAAAAGTCCCGTATTTCCGAGTTGATTGTAACGCATGGTCGAAAAAATCCTTTGTGTCTGCCGCAAGAGGGACTTGCGAACGGAAGAACTTCATCTTTTGATTATTGGCCTGCGCGCGACAGGCACAGCCGTGGCTGGCTGCTGGTGAGGCCCATTCGATGTAGTGCAACGGCGACGCTTTTCAACGCCAACCCTTGTCGCATCGAAGGCGGACGCCCTTGTCTCGACATAGCCCTTGTCTCGACACAGGCGGCCGATAGATTGCGGCCATAGTTCAAGAGGTGCGCATGTGACGACCCGAGCACTGACGACGATCGGCTTCGATGCCGATGACACGCTTTGGCAGAACGAACAATATTACCGACTGACCGAAGCCCATTTTACCGAGCTTCTTGCCGATTTCGCCGAAGGCCCGAAGATTTCCGAGCGGCTACTGGAAGCGGAGAAACGCAATCTTCGCCATTACGGCTTCGGCATCAAGGGCTTCACGCTATCGATGATCGAGACAGCGATCGAGATCACCGAGGGCAAGGTGCCGGCGAGCGTCATCGCCAAGATCCTCGATACCGGCCGCGACCTCCTCAGCCATCCGGTCGAGACCATGCCGCATGCGCGCGACACGCTGGAGGCGCTTGCCGGCAAATATCTGCTTGTCGTGATCACCAAGGGCGATCTCTTCGACCAGGAGCGCAAGCTTGCCCAATCCGGGCTCGGCGACTTCTTCGATGCGGTCGAGATCGTCTCCGACAAGACGGCCGTTACCTATCGCCGCATCTTCGCCAAGGTCGGGGACGGGCCGGAGCGGGCGATGATGGTCGGCAATTCGCTGAAATCGGATATCGTGCCGGCGATCGCCGCCGGCAGTTACGGCGTCTTCGTGCCGCACGAACTCACCTGGGTGCTGGAACATGTGGACGAACCGACGGAAGCGCCGCGCTTCCGCAAGATCGGCCACCTCGGCGAATTGCGCGAGCTGATCGACGGGCTCGCATAGCGGGCCCAGCCGACACGCATAAACCCAGCCTCATTTCGCCTTGGGAGGCGCCTTCGGAAACAGTGAGGGCGAGTCCGGCTCAGCCGGCGGCTGCTGCGGGGCGGCGGCCAACGGCTCGACGAGGATGCTGAAGGGGGCCCCGAGGCCGCGGCGCGGCGAGACCTTGGAGTAGTAGGGACGCAGCAGCCAGGTGGTGTTTTCCTTCACCGTCGTCTGAAAGCTCAAACCGTCCTCATCGGTGCCGAAGAAAGCTTCGTCATCGGGTTTCGACAGGTCGAAGATCGCCAGGAAGGCGAACTTGCTCTTGGTGGAAAAATCGATCTTCACGTGCTGACCGGCGCGTACCGGTAGCGTGTAGACATGGCCGCTGCCGAATTTCGTCCATCCCTTGAGCTGCATGGTGACGGCCGGAAACTGCAGCTTCTCCAGCTTCTCGCCGGGATCGAGCTGCGGCGTCTGCGCCGCGGCAAAGGCCGGCAAGAAGAATAGGGCAAGGGCAGCGAACACTATTTTCACGGACAGATCTTTCATGGTCGAACCAGGACGGCGCGCATCGCCTCCACCTCGGGCCGGCAGAAACAGCCCTCCAGATGATCGTTGACGAGGCCCATCGCCTGCATGAAGGCATAAACTGTGGTCGGGCCGACAAAGGTCCAGCCGCGTTTCTTCAGATCCTTCGAAATGATCACCGATGTCGGAGTCGTCGGATTGGCGACGATGTGCTCACGATCGACCACAACAGGCCGCTCGTTGTGGCCGGGTTCGTAGCGCCAGAAATAACGGGCGAGCGAACCGAATTCATCCCGAAGCTCGATGGCGCGCCTGGCATTGTTGATCGTGGAGACGATCTTGCCGCGATGACGGATAATGCCGGCATCGGCCAGGCAGCGGGCCACATCCTTGTCACCGAAGACGGCAACCTTGTCGAAATCGAAGCCGGCGAAGGCGGCGCGGAAATTCTCGCGCTTGCGCAGGATGGTCAGCCAGGAAAGACCGGATTGGAAACCTTCGAGGCAGATCTTCTCGAAGAGGCGGATATCGTCGGTGACAGGGCGGCCCCATTCCTCGTCGTGATACTTGAGATAGTCCGGCAGGTTGGCGTGCCAGTGGCAGCGGCTCCTGCCGTCCTCGCCGATGATGATGCCAGTCGTGCTCATGTCCGCTTCATTCTCCGGGATCCGCTTCGTTCTCCGGCCGGCTTTACCATTTGCAAACCGTCTTTCCAAACCGATCGGTAACCCTGACGAAAAGTTTATTCGGCCGGGCGGTCTTTCATGGATCGATCTTTACCATTCGCTGGCGGATGGAGTGGCAGCGTCTTTCCCGGGCGGAACATCTCCGCCCAGGCGGACCCGTCCCGCCAGTCCATTTTCGGTCATTTGTAGAGAGTTCGTCCGATGATGAAACACCTTTTTCTTGCCGCAGCCTTCTGCGGCATCTTCTCCACGGCCGCCATTGCAGACGACCGCTACGCCACCCGCCCGCCTGTTATCCTCAGCCCCGATCTGACCGCACCGTGGATCAATCAGCTCGGCGGCAAGGTCCGGCCCGTCGTCTATCAGCGCCCGGTCGTCCAGCCGCAGCAGCGCGGCCTCTTCCAGCGCCGCGTCATCCGCCAGGCGCCGCAGCCGGCCCCCCAGACCGTTTCGGCGATCAATCCCGGCATCCCGGCAATCCGCCACCCGATCGAGCCGCAATATCTGCCGCAGATGGTCGATTACGACACCACGGAAAAACCCGGAACCATCGTCATCGATACCAACAATCGCTTTCTCTATCTCGTCATGGACGGCGGCAAGGCGCGGCGCTACGGTGTGGGCGTCGGTAAGCCCGGCTTCGAATGGGCCGGCGCCCACAAGATCACCCGCAAGATCGAATGGCCGGACTGGACGCCGCCTTCCGAAATGATCAGCCGCGAAGCCGCCAAGGGTCATTACCTGCCGGCGCGCATGGACGGCGGCCCGGAAAATCCGCTCGGCGCCCGCGCCATGTATCTCGGCTCGACGCTCTACCGCATCCATGGCACCAATGCGCCCTGGTCGATCGGCAGCGCCGTTTCTTCCGGCTGCATCCGCCTGCGCAACGAGGATGTCGTCGATCTCTACGACCGCGTCAACGTCGGAACCCGCGTCATCGTCATGTAAAGACACAGGCGATATCTTGGAAGCCGCAAGAACAGGCGGTTTCCTTCAGCGAAATTGCTTTATCCGGCCGGGCCGATCTTGAATCGAGCAGGAGTTCATGTAGCTTCGGGCGAATTTGCTTGAGGGGAATCGATCATGATCAAACTAATGCCGGGTCTGGCTGCCGCCGGACTTGTCCTGTCCTTGATGTCTACATCCGCCTTTGCAGCACCGGCTGGCTCCACGCCCGACAATACACGGGCTCCGGCGCAGATCGTGCGCGTCGCGCAGATGCCGAAATATGTGAAGCCGCAGTTCAAGCGCAAGAAAGTGCGCCTGGTGACGACGGAAGTGGCCGGCACCGTCATCATCGATACCAACAACAAATATCTCTACCTGGTCGAAGGCAACAACCGCGCCACCCGCTACGGCATCGGCGTCGGCCGCGACGGCTTCGGCTGGTCGGGTATCGTCAAGATCGGCCGCAAGGCCGAATGGCCGGCCTGGACGCCGCCGGCCGAAATGCGCCGCCGCGAAGCCGCCAAGGGCCACATCATCCCCGCCTTCCAGGAAGGCGGCGAGGACAATCCGCTCGGTGCGCGCGCCATGTATCTCTACCAGGGCGGCCGCGACACCATCTTCCGCATCCATGGCACCAATCAGCCGTGGACGATCGGCCTCAACATGTCCTCCGGCTGCATCCGCATGATGAATGAGGACGTGATGCATCTTTATGATCGCGCCCCCGTCGGCACCAAGGTGATCGTCATCGGTCCCGGCAACAAGCAGGGCAAGGTGGCGTTCGAGGACCGGGGCATCGACGTGTTGCGCACGATGTTCGGCGGCTGAGCAACACTTGCGAAAAAACGAAAGGCGCCTTTCGATGCGCCTTTTCTTTTCCTTAGACTTTACGGCGGAAAGCTGGCACTGGTGCCTAAGAGTCGACATATTTGCAATATCGGGGCTATTCAATGACATCTGCGCTGCGTTCCTCCGCCTCCCTGCTTGCGGGCATCGCGCTTTTCACCATCTGTTCAGCAGCCTCCGCTTCGGCGGAAGACCTGGAATTCTCCATTTACGGCGGCTATCAGACCGCACCGCACAGCGGCGTCGACGTCTCGGACGGCACGCATTTCACGGCCGGCTGGGAAGGCAAATCCTTCGGCAGCCCGCCCTATTACGGCGGCCGCGTCACCTGGTGGCTTGAGAATTTCAACAAGCCGAACTGGGGTATCTCGCTCGATTACACCCATGACAAGGTCTATGCCGACGACGACACGCTCGCCAAGGCCGGCTGGTCGCATTTCGAATTCACCGACGGCCTCAACCTGCTCACCGTGAACGGTCTCTATCGCTTCCAGGATCCGACCCGCCGCTGGACGCCCTATCTCGGCGCCGGTGTCGGCGTGAACATTCCGCATGTCGAAGTGATTCGTCCCGAGGGCAAGACCTGGGCTTATGAATTCGGCGGCGTGACGCTGCAGGCCCAGGCCGGCGTCGACTTCAAGGTGACCGACCGCTGGTCGACCTTCGTCGAATACAAGGGCACCTATTCGCGCGTCGACGTTCCGATCGACAGCGGCGACCGGCTGAAGACCAACATCTTCACCAACGCCGTCAACGTCGGCGTATCGTTCCACTGGTAATGAATTGAAATTCAGCTGCGGCGCTATTTCGTGCCGCAGCTGACCTTGCCCTCGGCGGCGTAAGGTTTGCTGCTGCCCTCGATCGTCAGAGAATAGGTGCCGCTGAAATTCGCCGCCGGCTTGCCACGCGCGCCGGCGACCACCACCAGATCCAGCGTTGCGCCGCCGGTATCGTCACCGCCGCCGTCGAAGACTTCCAGGAGCAGTTCGCCATCGCGCGACCAGTGATTGCTCAGATGCTGCGATTCGAACACACGTTTTGCAAAAGCCGCTTGCGCGGGATCCTTGACAATAAGCGCGCCGCGGAAATGGTTGAGCCTATGGCCGCCTTCGTTTGCGAAACCGCTTTCGAGGGTGAAGCGCGCCTGCGCGTCATCGGCGGAACAGAATAGGCGGCTGTCGGCATGGGCCGCGCCTGCCGCACCGAGCAGTCCCGCAAGTACAATCATTCCCCGCCACATCACCCAACCTCCCGGGAGCAGCCCGAATGGGCCTGCATTCCTTTCAGCCTAACGGCAAACCGGTTAATTTTTCCGGCATAGCGCCGCCATAGGCCCAATCGAGAAGCTCGACCGTATGCAGGATCGGGACCTCGGTGCCGGTGGCGATCTGGGTGATGCAGCCGATATTGCCGGTGGCGATGATATCGGCCTTGGTGGCCTCGATGTTTTTGACCTTGCGCGCCTTCAGCGCCGCCGAAATCTCCGGCTGCAGGATGTTGTAGGTGCCGGCCGAGCCGCAGCAGAGATGGCCTTCGGCCGGATCGCGCACAGTGAAGCCCGCCGCCTTCAGCAGTTGTTTCGGCGCAAGGGTGATGCGCTGGCCGTGCTGCATCGAGCAGGCCGAATGATAAGCGACCGTGATGCCCCTCGGCACATGGGCCGGCAGGTCGAGGATCGCCAGATATTCGGTAATGTCCTTTGCCAGCGCCGAGACCCTCGCCGCCTTTGCGGCATAGGCGGGGTCGAGGCGCAGCATGTGACCGTAATCCTTGATCGTCGTGCCGCAGCCCGATGCGGTGATGATGATCGCATCGAGGCCATGGCTGTCGATCTCGCGCGTCCAGATATCGACATTGGTGCGGGCGCTTGCGAGCGCCTGTTCGGCCCGACCCATATGGTGGACCAGCGAGCCGCAGCAGACCTCGCCTTCCGGCGCCACGACCTCGATGCCGAGCCGCGTCAGCAGCCGGATCGCCGCCGCGTTGATACCGGGATCGAGCACCGGCTGGGCGCAGCCGGTGAGAATCGCCACCCGGCCGCGCCGCTCGGCCTCGGGCCGGTGGGTGCCGGGTTTTGAAAAGCCTGAAGACGCCGGGATGCGGCGCGGCGCAAGCGCCAGCATGGCGGCAAAGGGTTTCAGCGCTGCCCCCCGCATCAGGCCGGCAAAGGGGCGGCCGAGACGGGCGAGATGGAGCGCCAGGCGGAAACGGCCGGGATAGGGCAGCACGGCCGCGAGAATGGCACGTGTCAGCCGATTCATGAACGGCCGTCTGTAAGTCTTTTCGATATGGGCGCGGGCGTGATCGACCAGATGCATATAGTCGACGCCTGAGGGACAGGTGGTGACGCAGGCAAGGCAGGAGAGACAGCGGTCGATATGGGTGACGACCTCGGCATCGGCGGGACGGCCGTTTTCCAGCATGTCCTTGATCAGGTAGATGCGGCCGCGGGGGCTGTCGAGCTCGTTGCCGAGGGTCACATAGGTGGGACAGGTGGCGGTGCAGAAGCCGCAATGGACGCATTTGCGCAGGATCTGCTCGGATTCGGCGAGGTGGGGGTCGAGCAGTTGGGTTGGGGTGAAGTTGGTTTGCATCTAGCGGGGCCTCCGCTTGGGGGGCGCTGTGTCCGGGGCACCCGCCTCTGTCCTGCCGGACATCTCCCCCACAAGGAGGGAGATCAGATGGGCGCAACGGTTTCCCCAAACAACCACCGTGGAATTACTTCGATACGGCAGAGAGGGACCGGTGATCCAACCTCTTGCCAATCTCCCCCCTTGTGGGGGAGATGTCCGGCAGGACAGAGGGGGGTGACCCACGCACAGACTCATCTTCTCACCCCATCTTCCCCGGATTGAAGATCCCAGCCGGATCGAACTTCTCCTTCACCCGCCGCGACAGCATCGCCACCGCCTCCGGCTCCGGATGAAAGGCGGCCGTTGCCGCCCTCGCCACCGCCGACGCGCGGATCAGCGTCGCATGGCCGCCGCCGAGCGCCTTGATGAAGCGGCGGACCAGCTCTGCTTCGGGGTCTGCCTCCATCCGCATCCAGACGAGGCCACCCTGCCAGTCGTAAAAGGCGTCGACACCGGCTTCCAGGCGAAGTGCCGCGACCAGCTGATGGCCGGTTCCCGGCGCGACCGAGACGCGCCAGACCGGCCGCGTCGTGCCGTCGGCATAGGGCAGCACGTCGCGGATCTCCTGCCAGAGCCTGCGGCTTTCCGGCTCATCCAGCCGCGTCACCGTGGCAAAGGCCGACATGACAGCCGCAAGCTTTTCGATGCGCACGTCGACCGAACCGGCCAGGCCTTCGACGCGCAGAACCGTCGCCTCGCCCTCGGGCAATTTGCCGGCAAGGAATTTCCAGGTCACCGTCAGCGGCAGATGGGCGGCACTGGAGACCTCGACCGGCAGCGCCATCGCCGCCGCCATGGCATTGGCCGCTTCGGCATCGTTGAGGCCTGAGAGAACCAGCGTCTGTTCCGTCTTCGGGCGCGGCGGCACGCGGAACGTGACTTCGGTGAGAAAACCCAGCGTGCCGTGCGAGCCGGCGATCAGCTTGACGAGATCGAGGCCGGTGACGTTCTTCATCACCCGGCCGCCGGCCTTGATGATCTCGCCCCTGCCGTTGACGAAGCGCACGCCGAGCAGGCTGTCGCGGGCAGCGCCCGCAATGAGGCGGCGCGGGCCGGAAACATTGGCGGCGAAGACGCCGCCGATCGTCGGCTCGCCCGACCTGCGCATGACTGGGCGATGATCCATCGGCTCAAAGGCAAGCATCTGGCCGTTTTGCGAAAGCACCGCCTCGACCTCGGCAAGCGGCGTACCCGAGCGGACCGTCATGACCATCTCGCCGGGATTGTAGGCGACGATGCCGGAAAGCCTGGTCGATCGCAGCCGGTCTTCTGATGCAACGGCATTACCGAAACCCGAGCGCGTGTCACCGCCACAGATAGCGAGCGGCCGGTTCGTCTCCGCATGTGCGAGGACGATCGCCGCCGCCTGTTCCTCGCTTGTCGGCATAAGATCGATCATGCGGCGGGGCGCCCTTCGAGCGGGAAGACCTTCGACGGGTTGAGGAGCCAGCCGGGATCGAAGGCGGCGCGCACCGCCATCTGCTGGGCGAGATCGGCCTCTGAATACTGATGGCGCATCAGGTCGCGCTTTTCAATGCCGACGCCATGTTCGCCGGTGAGGCAGCCGCCGGCGTCGACGCAGAGCTTGAGGATATCGTTGCCGGCGGCTTCGGCGCGGGCGGCATCCTCGGGATCGTTGGCATTGAAGAGGATCAGCGGATGCATGTTGCCGTCGCCGGCATGAAAGACGTTGGCGACCCGCAGGCCGTAATGATCGACGATCTCCGTGGTCTTCTTCAGCACATGGGAAAGCTGACTGAGCGGCACGGTGCCGTCCATGCAGATATAGTCGGCGATGCGGCCGGTGGCGCCGAAGGCGGATTTGCGCCCCTTCCAGATCAACGCCGCTTCGGTCGCCGACTGGCATTCGCGCACCGTCTTCACAGCGTGTCGGCGGGCGATCTCGACGATGTCTTTCAGGGTGGCGTCCATTTCGGCTTCCGAACCCTCGACCTCGACGATCAGCAGCGCCCCGACATCGAGGGGATAGCCGGCATGGGCGAAGGCCTCGCAGATCTCGATCGCCGGCTTGTCCATGAATTCGATAGCAACCGGGATGATGCCGGCGGCGATGACATCGGCAACGCAGGCGCCGGCCTCTTCCGAGCTTTCGAAGCCGAAGAGCACCGGACGGGCGCCTTCCGGCTTGGCGATCAGCCGCACGGTCGCCTCGGTGACGATGCCGAGCTGGCCTTCGTGGCCGCAGACGAGGCCGAGCAGGTCGTAACCGGCCGCATCAAGCGCCTTGCCGCCGAGCTCGATCACCGTACCGTCGACCAGCACCATCCTGACGCCGAGCAGATTGTTGGTGGTGACGCCATATTTCAGGCAGTGGGCGCCGCCGGAATTCATGCCGATATTGCCGCCGATCGTGCAGGCGAGCTGCGAACTCGGATCAGGCGCGTAGAAAAAGCCGTCGGCCGAGACGGATTCTGAGATGTTGAGATTGGTCACTCCGGCCTGAACCACGGCGACGCGGTTCGGCAGATCGATTTCGAGAATGCTGTTCATCTTCGACAGGCCGAGCACGACGGCATCCTCCTGCGGAATGGCGCCGCCGGAAAGCGAGGTGCCGGCGCCGCGCGGCACCACGGGAATACCGTAACGGTGGCAATAACGCATGACGGCTGCCACCTCGGCCGTGGTGCGCGGCAGAGCGACGGCGAGCGGCAGGCGACGATAGGACACGAAGGCATCGGTTTCGAACGGCACCAGCTCGCGCGTCTCATGAATCAGACATTCCGGCGGCAGAAGATCGGCGAGATCGGCAACGATCCGGGCGCGGCGCGCCAGCACATCGGCGCGCGGGGCGAGAAACGGAATGGCGTCGGACATGGTGTTCTCCCTGGCCCTGACGACGGGAAATCGCAGCGGGAAGATGACAGCGGGACGGGCCGCCAGCCTCTGCCGCCGGTGAACCGGCTTAGCACTTTCCCGAAAGTGGCGCAAATGCTAAGCACTTATGTCAAAAGGGGAAAAAGTCTGAAAACCTTATGACCAATCTGGGTGATCTCGAAATCTTTGCCAAGGTCGTTTCGACGGGAAGCATGTCGCTCGCCGGGCGGGCGCTCGGCTTTTCTCCTGCCGTCGTTTCCAAGCGGATCAAGCGGCTGGAGGACCGGCTCGGCACCAGGCTTCTGCAGCGCACGACGCGGCAGATCTCGCTGACGGAAGCCGGACAAGGTTTTTACGACCGCGTTCTCGGTATTCTCGCCGGGTTGGAGGAGGCCGAATTCTACATTTCCGGCCGCTCGGCGCAGATGCACGGCACGCTGAAGATCTCGGCGCCGACCTCCTTCGGCCGCATGCATATCGCGCCGCATCTGAAGGCTTTCATGCAGGCGCACCCGGAGCTTGCGATCAACCTGGTGCTGACCGACGAATTCAGCGACATCATCGGCGGCGGCTTCGATCTGGCGATCCGGATTGCCGAACTGACCGATTCCAGCCTCGTCGCCCGACGTCTGGCGCCGGTGCGCCGGCTGCTCTGCGCTTCGCCGGATTATCTCGCCGCGCATGGCGAGCCCAAGCATATCGACGACCTGAAACACCATCGCTGCCTGCCGGCGCACAACAACGATACCTGGCGGCTGAACGGGCCGGACGGAGCCCTCAGCCTGCGGCCCGACGGCATGCTGATCACCAACTCCAGCGAGGTCATCCGCGAGGCTGTCATATCAGGCCTCGGGATCGCGTTGCGATCCACCTGGGACATCGGCGAGGAACTGAAGACCGGCCGCCTGGTGCAGGTGCTGCCCGCCTATGAGGGCTCGCACAATGTCGCACTTTCGGCCGTCTATCCCAGCCGGCAGTTCCTGCCGGCCAAGGTGCGGCTGTTCATCGACTATCTCACCGAGCTTTACGGGCCGGTCCCCTATTGGGAGCGCTGATACCGCCGTAACCGCGGGCAGAAGGCAACCCAGCGTGGGAAGGCGAGGCACGGTTGGCACATTTTTAAAAAATCGTGGTGGAACAACGGATTCCGCCATTGATTGGAAATGCGGACGAAGCCACGTTGTACACCTGTGCAATATGGCGCATTCGAGACAGGTCGTGACGGATTTCTGAGCCTGCCCCAGCTCGATTTCCCCTATCAACGGCGGTTAAATCATGTTTCGGTCGTCTGCGGCTTTGGATTGCGTAAGCGTTCCGTGATACATGTATATGAGTGATTCCTAACAACCACTATAAAGGTGACCCGACAATTGACCCTTCTCGCCCGACTGGCTTCCGACGTGCAACTGATGTTCCGGCGTCCCCCGCGACAACAGTACGGCGCGATCTGTTATCGGGCGAAGAAGAAAAGCGGTGATGTCGAAGTTCTGCTGATGACGAGCCGCGACACCGGCCGCTGGGTCATTCCCAAGGGCTGGCCGATGAACGGGAAGTGCGCCCATGAGGTCGCGGCGCAGGAAGCCCTGGAAGAAGCCGGCGTACGCGGCGCGGCCGAGGCGGAAACGCTCGGTTCCTACACCTATCAGAAGGTGCTGCGTGACGGGGTGCAGGTCGTCTGCAAGGTGCAGGTCTATGCGCTTGAGGTCACCGACATGGCAAAGAACTTCAAGGAAAAGGGCGAGCGCACCATCAACTGGGTCTCATGCGACGAGGCGGCCAGCCGCGTCCGCGAACCAGAACTTCGCAACCTCTTCCTCGCCTTCAAGCAAAAGATGACCGATAGACTGTCGGCCAAACCGGCGAAACAAATTCCGGCGGAATGAATCCTGCCATCTTGCACTGCTAGGAAAGCAGCGTAGAAGCAGATTCATCCTTCAGGAAAAAGAATGCCGCCCCGTCCCGCAGTTCTGACGAAACGCACGCTCGACAAGGACCTCGATAAGATCACCTATGTCGAGGACGCGGCAAAGCATGTTGCGCGACGGCTGGTGGCGCCTGGGCTCGGGCTGATTTTCGTCGGCCTCGTCATGCTTTTTGCAGGCGTCTACGTCTTCGACCGGCCGGGAGCCGTGCTCGTCGTGGCGGCAGCGGCCCTTGCCGGCTACATGGCGCTGAATATCGGCGCCAACGACGTGACCAACAATGTCGGTGCGGCCGTCGGTGCACGCGCCATGACGATGGGCCAGGCGCTTGTCATTGCTGCGATCTTCGAGGTCCTGGGGGCAATGATCGCCGGCGGCGAAGTGGTCAAGACGATCTCTTCAAACATCGTCGATACCGTCCAGCTGCCGCAGGCAGCGCTTGGCTGGATCATGATGGCGGCGCTGATGGCCGCGGCCCTCTGGATCAACCTTGCAACTTGGATGAATGCGCCGGTTTCCACCACGCATGCGATCGTCGGGGCGGTGATCGGGGCCGGCATCTCAGCTGTGGGGCCGGAGCCGGTGAACTGGGGGGTGATGTTTGAGATCACCTCAAGCTGGATCACTTCGCCATTGATCGGCGGGCTGATCGCGGCCGGCCTGCTCTATCTCGTCAAGACACTCATCATCTATCGCGACGACAAGGTCGCGGCGGCACAGCGCTGGGTGCCGGTGCTGGTGGCCGTCATGGCCGGCGGCTTCATGGCCTATATGGTGCTGCAGCTGTCGCCGGTCGGCAGATTTCCGCCCCTCACCGTCATTCTGATCGGCATCGGCATTGGGCTGGTAAGTTGGCTTGCCGCTCGGCCACTTGTTCTCGCGCAAGCGCGGGATCTCGAAAACCGCAACAGCTCACTGCGGGTGCTGTTCCGGATGCCGCTGATCGGCTCGGCGGCACTGCTTTCTTTTGCGCATGGCGCAAATGATGTTTCGAACGCGGTTGGGCCGCTTTCAGCAATCGTCCATTCGGTCGGTATCGGCGGCGACGGCGGCGTCGGCCATCCACCGCCCTGGGTGCTGCTGATCGGCGCCTTCGGCATCTCCGTCGGCCTGCTGCTCTTCGGGCCGCGCCTCATCCGCCTGGTCGGCGAGGAGATCACGAAGCTCAACCCGATGCGCGCCTATTGCGTCGCACTGTCGACCGCTTTCACCGTCATCGTCGCCTCCTGGCTCGGCCTGCCGGTCAGTACCACGCATATCGCCGTTGGCGCCGTCTTCGGCGTCGGCTTCTTCCGCGAATGGTACACCCGCCGTTCCAAGCGCCGCATCGCTTATATCAGGCGCAAGGCCGACAGCTGGGAACTGGATGAACCGGAGGAGCCGAACATTCATGAAAGGCGGCGGCGCTATCTCGTGCGCCGCTCGCATTTCATGACGATCATCGCGGCCTGGATCATCACCGTGCCGGTTTCGGCAGCGCTTGCGGCGATGATTTATTGGGTTATGTTCGCGCTCTTTGTCTGAAACCTCAGGTTTTTCAAATGCGCGCCAATTTCCGCATGCAACGGCTTTTCGTCGACGCGCCGCTTTCCAGCGGCGCCGTCGTGGAGGCGAATGCCGAACAGTTCAACTATCTCGCCAATGTGCTGAGGATGGAGAACGCTGCGGAGATCCTGCTCTTCAACGGCCGTGACGGCGAGTGGAAGGCCTCCCTCTCCTTCCCCACGCGCAAACGCATCCAGCTGACGGCAACCGAGCAGACGCGGCCACAGCCGGCGCCTTGCGATCTGCATTATCTCTTCGCGCCGCTCAAAGTCGGGCGCATGGATTATCTCGTGCAGAAGGCGGTCGAAATGGGAGCAGGCCTGCTGCAGCCTGTCATGACCCAGCACGTGCAGGGCAAAATCACCAATCTCGACAAGCTGCGTGCCAATGTCATCGAGGCGGCGGAGCAATGCGGCGTTCTCGGCATCCCTGATGTGGCGGAACCAGTGAGACTTTTCGATCTGCTCGACCGTTGGCCGAGCGAGCGGCGCATCATCTATTGCGACGAGGGCGATGCCGGGCAAAACCCGCTGCCGGTGCTGGCAGCCATCCAGGAAAGGCATCTCGCTCTGCTCGTCGGGCCGGAAGGCGGCTTTTCGGAAGAAGAGCGGGCGCGGCTTCGAAGCCTCGATTTCGTCACCGCCATTCCGCTCGGGCCGCGCATCCTCAGGGCAGATACGGCGGCCGTTGCGGCGCTGGCGGTGGTCCAGGCGGCGATCGGCGACTGGACGTGAGCGGGAAAACGGTTGACGCGGAAATCACTGCTGTTTTTTTGATGCGTTGTTGAAAGAATTTCACTTGCAACAAACGTGGCTTGGGTCCTAATCACCTTCCAATTGCCCGCCCCCCTGGGCGCCTTCTTGAATACAGGTACCCCGCATGGCCCGCGACACTACCGACCAGACGCCGCTCTCTTCGGTTCAGGATCTGACCGATTACATCGCCGCGGGCAACAAGCCGCGGGAGCGCTTCCGGATCGGCACCGAACATGAGAAGTTCGCCTTCTTCCGCGCCGACAACAGCCCGGTTCCCTACTTCGGCAATGCGAGCATTTCCGCCCTGCTCACCGGCCTGCAGAAAAAGAGCGGCTGGGAGCCGATCATGGACGGCGGCAACATCATCGGCCTTGCCGAACAGAACGGCATGGGCGCGATCTCGATCGAACCAGGCGGTCAGTTCGAACTCTCCGGCGCGCCGCTGGAAACGATCCATCAGACCTGCAAGGAATCGAACCAGCACCTGGCGACGCTGCGCGAGATCGCCGAACCGATGGGCATCCGTTTCCTCGGCATCGGCGGCAGTCCGAAATGGACCTACGCCGAAACCCCGCAAATGCCGAAATCACGCTACGAGATCATGACCCGCTATATGCCGAAGGTCGGCACCAAGGGCCTCGACATGATGTATCGCACCTGCACGATCCAAGTGAATCTCGATTTCTCGTCGGAAGACGACATGCGCAAGAAGATGCGTGTCTCGATGAAGCTGCAATCGCTGGCGACTGCGCTGTTTGCCTCCTCGCCCTTCACCGAAGGCAAGCCGAACGGTTTGCTCTCCTGGCGCGGCGATATCTGGCGCGATGTCGACAACCAGCGTTCCGGTCTGCTCGACTTCACCTTCCGCGACGACTTCGGTTTCCGCGACTACGCCGAATGGGCGCTCGACGTGCCGATGTATTTCATCGTCCGCGACGGGCGCTATCATGACTGTACGCACGTCACTTTCCGCCAGTTCATGAACGGCGCCTTGAAGGGCGAGGTCGCCGATCCCTCGCCGACGATGGGCGACTGGACCAATCATCTTTCGACGCTCTTCCCCGACGTGCGGCTGAAACGCTTCCTCGAAATGCGCGGTGCGGACGGCGGCCCTTGGCGGCGCATCTGTGCCTTGCCGGCCTTCTGGGTCGGCCTGCTCTACGAAGATGCAGCCCTCGAGGCCGCCGACGAGCTGACGAAGGATTGGAGCCTTGCCGAGGTCAGCGCCCTGCGCAACGCCGTTCCGGCCGAAGGGTTGCAGGCTGAATTCCGCGGGCACCCGCTGCTCGAGATGGCCCGCGAGGTGGTCGGCATATCGAAGGCGGGCCTCAAAGCGCGCGGCAAGCTCAACGGCGAAGGCCAGGACGAAAGCATCTTCCTGGCGCCGCTCGACGAGGTGCTTGCCAAGAAGGCGACGCTCGCCGAGGATCTGCTGTCGCTCTATCACGGCCGCTGGCAGGGTTCCGTCGAACCGGTCTTCGAGGACTATCAGTACTGAGACACCGTCCTAAGCTCTTCTGGCAAAAAGCCGTTTGCACATTACCATTTCCGGATATAGTGGCGTTACAACGCGTCACGACTCGGGGAAAGGGACCTCCATGCTGCCACTCTTCGACATGATGATGCAGGCGCAAAACGGCGCGGCGATGGAGGCCGTCGCCCGGCAATTCAACCTGGCGCAGGAACAGGCAACGAAGGCCATGGCGGCGCTGATGCCGGCATTTTCCGCCGGGCTGAAGCGCAGCACCAGCAATCCTTACGATTTCGTCGGGCTGATGCAGGCTGTCGCCTCCGGCAATTATGCGCGTTATTTCGAGGATATGAGCCGGGCTTTCACGCCGGAGGGCATTTCCGACGGCAACAATATCCTTGCCCAGCTTTTCGGCTCCAAGGAGGTTTCGCGCGCGGTCGCCGCCCAAGCCGCGCAGATGACCGGCATTGGACAGGATATCTACAAACAGATGCTGCCGGTGTTGGCCGATACGCTGATGGGCGGGCTCTTCAAACAGACGACCGGCCAGATGGCTTCGCCGGTCAACCCCTTCGTCAATACGGCGATGGCCGAGACCATCCAGCAATGGCTGGAGAGTACTGGCTTCGCGCCGAAACCGAAGGCCGCGCAGCCCAGCATCTTCGACAATCCCTTCACGCAGGCGATGCAGCAGATGTTTTCAGTGCCGAAGGCTCAGCCGACGCCTCAGCCGAACCCCTTCCTCGACAATCCCTTTGCCAAGGCCTTCCAGGAGATGATGGCCGGGCTTGGACAGCAGCCGGCAGCCAAGCAACCGGCAACCAAGACGCCCGAGGCGCCGAAGGAAGAGACGAAGGCCGCGGCCGACAACTATGGCGAAATATTGAACGCCATGTTCGACAGCGGGCTGGAAGTGCAGAAGAGCTATCAGAGGAATCTGGAGGCGATTTTCGAAACCTATCGGCCGAAGCCTTCGCCTGAAACCAAGACATAAAAAAACCCGGAGATGGCTTGGGACAAGCCGATCACCGGGTCAAGCGGCAGGGCTATTGGCTATCACCCTGCGGGGAAACTCGACGCTACTACTCCTGGTAGGAGCGGAAGAGCGACAGGCGCCAGCGATTGCGCGCCGAGCGCGTCAGATGTTCCGACGGGTCCTCGAAGAAGGTCGACGCCAGGAACGCGGAGGTCAGATCGGCCCTGGTGAGGCCGATATCTCTCAGCTGCGTGTCGTTCAGATCATGCAGCGCGTTGATCTCGATGCGATTGCGGAAGACGCGAAAGAGAGAGGCCAACGGTGCGAGACCTGCCGCCAGACGCTGGGAAAACGTCGGGGTCGGCTTGTCGCAATCGAGTTCGAGTGTCTGGTCTGTCATGCGCATTGAACTCTCCTTTCTTTACAGCGCCGCGCGTCCTTCAGACGTGGAAAGGGCGCTGTAACGTTTCAGATCTGCGCGCAAAGCAACCCACCCCTCCCGCGAGGTCGTGCGAGAAGGAGCAAGCTGAATTCCGCTTGGACAGGCAGGGTGTCTGTCCTTCACTTTGCTTTGATTTGCATCCCGAAGATGCCAAACACCTATTGATCAGTCCAACGAATGTTTCTAATGATTATCATCAGCTATCTTTATGGGTGACACCATGTCCGCGCCTCTTGATCTCGACCAGTTGCAGACTTTCATCGCCATCGTCGATTCCGGCAGCTTCACCAAGGCCGCCGACAGGGTCTACAAGACCCAATCCGCCGTCTCCATGCAGATGCGCCGTCTCGAAGAGCGCATCGGCAAGCAGCTGTTCATCAAGGACGGCCGCGGCAACCGGCTGACGGTCGAGGGCGAAAAATTGCTCAATTACGCCCGGCGTATCATCCGCCTCAACAATGAGGCGATCGCGGCCTTCGACGACAATAGGCTGGAGGGCACGCTGCGCATCGGCACGCCGGACGATTATGCCGACCGCTACATGCCCGATATCATCGGCCGCTTCGCCAAGACCCATCCGAATGTCGAGCTTTACATCGTCTGCGAGCCCTCGGTGGATCTGGCCGAGCGTATGCACAAGGGCGAACTCGATATCGCGCTCGTCACCCACAATCCGCGCGAGCGCATGTCCGATGTGGTGAGAACCGAGCCGCTCTGCTGGGTCGGCTCGGCCAACCATCCGATCCGCGACGACGCGCCGGTGCCGCTTGCCGTTGGCCGCCGCGACTGCCAGTGGCGCCAGCTCGCCTGCTCGGCGCTCGATGCCGTCGGCCGCGAGCACCAGATCCTGTTCACCAGTTGGTCCTGCACCGTCGTCGCCGCGGCCGTCCTTGCCGGCATGGCGGTCTCGGTCATGCCGGAATCGGCGCTGCGGACGGGCATGAAGGTGCTGAGCCAGGCCGACGGTTTTCCGGCCCTGCCGCCGGTGCAGATCGGCATCATGAAACGGCCGGGCGTCTCGCTGTCGCTGATGAACGCAATCACGGCCCATATCACTGCCTGCCTCGACAACATCACGCCGGCTGTCGTCGACGACGGTCTGGACGCGGATGTCAAATCCGCCCAGGCGCGCCTTTATCCGCGGCTGAAGGCTGCCAATATGGTGCCGAGCTGGTAGGAAGGCTCTATGCGGCGCTCGGCACGCTCGTGGCGAAAAGGGAAGCGCGGATGACGCGTTTCCACTCGCCGAGCATGCGCCGCGCTACCGTCTCTTCGCTGACGGCGGCAAGCCGGACGACGGCGCCGATCAGGTGGCTGAAAAGGTAAGTGCGCGCGAACATTTCCTCGTCGCAGAGGTCGGGAGCCAATCTGCGTACAGCGTCATCAAAGATACCGGCGACGCGACCGCTGTGCTCGATATTCAGCCGAAGCAGATCCTGATCGGTCTCCGTTCCCATCCAGACGCCGAGATACACGGGATCGCCGCGATAGGATTCGTAATACCAGTCGATGGTGGCGCAGACGAGATCGATGGCCTGGTCGAGTGACTGCACGTCGCTGAACATCGCCGCCGTCTTCGCCTGGATCGCCGAAGCGTGCTGGTCGAACAGGGCTTTGACGATCGCCGCCTTCTCCGGGAAGTATTGGTAAACCGAGCCGATCGGCACCTTGGCGGCGACCGCGAGTTCCGTCATCCGCATGGCGCTGACGCCTTTTTGGGCGATGATTCTGGCGGCGGCAGCGAGGATAAGATCCAGCCTCTGGATGCTACGCTCCTGCTTCGGCTTCCTGCGCAAGCCGATGCGATCCATGCTTTCCGCGCCCATGTCGTTCCCATTCTTATTGTTTCGCAGCGGAGGCTATCTGCCACCACCGCGTCGAGCGGATATGACATGCAGGCCTTCATCAGCGGTAAATGGAAACGCTCACATTTTAACGATCGGCAACCGTCTGGAAAATCAGGCTTCTAGACCACATTGCTCTGATTGACTTGCACGCGAAAAACGTCGATTAGTTGTAAAATCCAGTGAGCTGCTGCCTGCGCACATCAGCATCAGCCCACCGCCATCCAGATGGCGAGCCAACCCCACATGACTGCAAGCACCAGATAACCGGCAGCAAAGATCGGGCTGCGATAGCGGAGATCATTGCTGGTGACGTGAATGGCGGCATGAGCATAACGCAGGATGACGAAGGTCCAGGCGAGGCAGACGGAGACAAGATTGTCTGCTTCGGTGACATAGAGAAGAACACAGCAGGCGTAGAAGAGCACAGGCAATTCGAACTGGTTGGCGAGGCAGTTCTTGACCACAAGGCTTTCGGCGGGTTCGTCACGATTTTCGCGATACTCCGATTGCTCTATCTTGCCGGCGCGGACCATTTTCGCGCGCCGCGTGCCCAGAAGCGCATAAATACCATAGACCAGGGCCACATGGGCGAGGAGTGGCCAGAAGATTTGATAGCCGGTCATATGGGCCTTAAGTCCTTTCCGCATTTGCAATCTTTCGAGCAATAGCCGAAAGCGGAACCGGATACCACGCGGCCTTAAATCGCATAGACAGACGGCGCAAGCGCCCTCAGCCTTCGCGCGGCGACAGCCAACGGGCAATGGCAAGCCGGGCGGCAACGATGAAGCAGATAGCGAGGCTTGCGAATTTCAACCGCGTCATCCACGGAAGCAGGTGCATTGCAAGACCTGCGGACGCGCCGTTGCCAAAGGCGATCAGGCTGGAAATGTTCTCGCCGTAGTCGGAGATGCCGTAGATGAAAGGCAGCAGATAGATTGCCTTGGCAACGAGCGGATGAAGCGACCGGCCGAACCACGAGCCGACAGGGCCAAGCCTGAGGAAAACAAGGAACAGCAGCGCCGTCAGCAATGCCGGAAAGATCAGCTCCGGCCCGAAATACATGGCGTTGAGCAATTTGGCTGCCGTCTCGTTCTCGTCGAGCAGCTTCTGCATGTGGAAGACGGCCGATTCGTCGTAACCGGCGAAATAGGTGTCGAGCACCGCTTGCCCGGTTTCGTGCTTGAAGGGCACGACGAAGCCGAAGGTCGTCCAGGCGAGCACGGCAAGGCAGAGGGCGGCGAGCAGCGCGACGACCCAGAGGGGAATTGCGCTGCCCGCCTTCATGATCAGAGGCCGGCGCCCGGATAATTCGGGCTCTCGCGGGTGATCGTCACGTCATGGGCGTGGCTTTCGCGAAGACCGGCGCCGGAGATGCGCACGAAGGTGGCGCGCTCCTGGAAATCCTTCAGATCCTTGCCGCCGACATAACCCATGGCCGCCTTGAGGCCGCCGGCGAGCTGGTGGACGACTGCCGCTACCGGCCCCTTGTAGGGCACCTGCCCCTCAATGCCTTCCGGCACGAGCTTCAGCGTGTCGCGCACCTCCGCCTGGAAATAGCGGTCGGCCGAGCCGCGGGCCATGGCGCCGACGGAGCCCATGCCGCGATAGGCTTTGAAGGAGCGGCCCTGGTAGAGATAGACCTCGCCGGGGCTCTCATCGGTGCCGGCCAGCAGCGAGCCGATCATGACGGCGGAAGCGCCGGCGGCAATCGCCTTGGCCAGGTCGCCGGAAAATTTGATGCCGCCATCGGCGATGACGGGCACGTCCTGATCGCGCGCGGCCTCGACTGCCGACATGATGGCGGCGAGCTGGGGAACGCCGACGCCGGCGACGATGCGCGTCGTGCAGATCGAGCCCGGGCCGATGCCGACCTTGACGGCATCGGCACCCGCGTCGATCAGCGCCCTGGTGCCGTCATAGGTGGCGACGTTGCCGGCCATGATCCTGACCGAGTTGGACAGCTTCTTGACGCGGGCAACGGCATCGAGGACGCGCTGCGAATGGCCATGGGCGGTATCGACGACCAGAAGGTCGACGCCGGCCTCGATCAGCCGTTCGGCCCGCTCAAAGCCGTCATCGCCGACGCTGATGGCGGCGGCGGCGCGAAGCCTGCCCTGGGCATCCTTGGAGGCGTTCGGGTTCAACTGCGACTTCTCGATATCCTTGACGGTGATGAGACCGACACAGCGGCCTTCCGGGTCGACAACCAGCAGCTTCTCGATGCGATGCGAGTGCAGCAGGCGCTTGGCTTCCTGCTGATCGACGTTTTCCTTGACGGTGACCAGATTGTCCTTGGTCATCAGCTCATGGATCTTCTGCTCCGGATCAGAGGCGAAGCGGACGTCGCGGTTGGTGAGGATGCCGACGAGGCGGCCGGACTTCTCGACGACCGGGATGCCGGAGATGCCGTGCGACTTCATCAGGGAGAGCGCTTCGGCAAGCTTCGCTTCCGGGCCGATGGTGACGGGATTGACGACCATGCCGCTTTCGAACTTCTTCACTTGGCGGACCTCTTCGGCCTGCTCGATCGGCGTCAGGTTGCGGTGGATGACGCCGAGGCCGCCGGCCTGGGCCATGGCGATCGCCAGCCGGCTTTCGGTGACGGTATCCATGGCCGAAGAGAGGATCGGGATGTTGAGATCGAAGTCGCGGGCGATGCGGGTGGCGATATTCGTCTGGCCGGGCATGACCTCGGAATGGCCGGGCTGCAGCAGCACGTCGTCGAAGGTAAGCGCGTCCGCGCCGGTTGCCGTTTCAATGATGCGGGCCATGGCCAAATTCCTTCAGTTAAGAAAATGCAACCCGGCCCGGAAACGAATCGTCCGCCCCGGCGGTGTGCATGAGTTGCTTGGAAGTTGGCGAGGGCTGGTAACACGTCTATGACAGGAAGGAAATAGCAAAAAGCCCGGCGTGGCCGCCCGGCTCGTCATGGGAGCCATGCATCTACCGCATCGGCCCGAAAATCGGAATCGATTTCGGAAAGCACGATGCGTAGATTCAAAGTGTTACAGCGTCCTTTGCGCGTCTTGCATGTCGCTCAGATATCGAACTGGTAGGTCTTCGGCACGAAGCGATAGCCGCCATCCTGCTTCTCGGCGAAGCCGACCGCCGGGAAAGGCATGTGGTAGCCGAGGAAGGCGATCTTGTCGGTGGCGATCATGTCGAAAACCTTGCGGCGACTGGCTGCCGCCTGCGCCTTGTCCATATCGAAGCGCACTTCCCAATCGGGGCGCAGCAGCGACAGAATATAGTGGTTGGCCGTATCGCCGGTCAGCACCAGGCGCTTGCCCTCGGATTCCACATGGAACACCATGTGGCCCGGGCTGTGACCGGCGGCCAGCATCGCCGTCATGCCGGGCGCAATGCTGTCACCGTCCTTGATGAAGGTGGCTTTTTCGACGAGCGGCGTCACGTTGGCGAGCACGGCCTTGTGGCCGCCTTCGGCGGGCGTGCCTTCGCGTGATTTGTTCGACCAGAAATCATATTCGGCCTGGCCGATGACATAGCGGGCATTCTTGAAGGCGGCTGCGCCATTTTCCATCAGACCGCCGATATGATCGCCGTGCAGATGGGTGAGCGCCACGAGGGTGACGTCGTCCGCCGAGTATCCTGCAGTTTTCAGGCCTTCGGCAAGCCGGCCGGCGCCGCGCGCCCGCCCGGCTGCACCGAAGCCGGTATCGACAAGAATGACATCCGAGCCGGTATCGATGAGGGCAGGCGTGTAGCCGCTCAGGATCTTGTCGGCCGGCAGGAAGTTTGCGGTCAGCAATGCCTTGACCGTTTCGGGATCCTGATTGGTGCCGTAGGTTTCATAGGGTTTTTCGGAGATGTTGATGCCATCGCGCACTACGGTGAATTTATAGGAACCGAGCTTGAATTGATCGATCTCGGGCAAAGGCATTGCATTCATATTGCTGCTTTCTCCAGTCGCGGCCGCCACGGCCTTCTCTCTTAAAATCACCGGCGCCGCCAGCAGCCCGAGGCCTGCGGCAAAAAACGTGCGCCGCTTTAATGGCGTTGAAATTGCCATATCCACTCCCGATGCGCGGTGTCATTGCGCTGCCCCGACGATATGCCCGCCCGGATTTCCTGCGCCGGGCGAGGTGAACATAGGTCAATCTTAATAGGGCAGGATGTCGGGCAAGCCATCTCACGCAGACGTGAACCAAACATGCCATCGAAGCGGATTGAAGGATTGGCAGGCCCGGGAAGTGGGTCTACACAGCAAATGCCTTTCCTGCTCCAATCCGCAGCCTATCAGGCTCCCGCCTATGAACCGCATCGTCCCGCTGATCCTTGCCGTCGCTCTCTTCATGGAGCAGATGGACTCCACCGTGATTTCGACGGCGCTGCCGGCAATCGCCAGGGATCTCCATGTCGGGCCGATCACGCTGAAGCTGGCGCTGACCTCCTACATGGTGGCGCTGGCGGTGTTCATCCCGGTCAGCGGCTGGATGGCCGACAGGTTCGGCGCCAAGAAGATCTTCCGCCTTGCCATCTCAGTCTTCGTCATCGGCTCGATCTTCTGCGCCGTCTCCTCCAATCTCGTCGAATTCGTGTTTGCCCGCTTCCTGCAGGGCATGGGCGGCGCGATGATGACGCCGGTCGGCCGTCTCGTCCTGGTGCGCACCACGCAGCGCAGCGACCTCGTCTCGGCCATGGCGCTGCTCACCATTCCCGCGCTTGTCGGCCCGCTCACCGGCCCGCCGCTCGGCGGCTTCATCACCACCTATTTCAGTTGGCATTGGATCTTCCTGATCAACGTGCCGGTCGGCATCATCGGCATCTGGCTTGCAACGATCTTCCTGCCGGAGGTGGAAGCGATGGCGCCGCCGAAGCTCGATTTCACCGGCTTCGTGCTCACCTCGCTTTCAGCCGCCGGCGTCGTCTTCGGCCTGTCGGTGGTCAGCCTGCCGGCCCTGCCGCCGATCATCGGCATCACCGCGACCTTGATTGGCCTTGGCTGCGGCGTCCTCTACATCAGCCATGCGAAGCGCCACCCGGCGCCGATCCTCAACCTCAACCTGTTCAAAAATCCGACGTTCCGGGCTTCGACCATGGGCGGCAATCTCTTTCGAATTTGCGTCGGCGCCATGCCGTTCCTGACACCGCTGATGCTGCAGCTCGGCTTCGGGCTGACGCCGTTCCAATCCGGCCTCATCACCTTTGCTGGAGCGATCGGGGCGATCACCACGAAGTTCATGGCCAAGCGCGTTTTCGCGGCCACCGGCTTTCGCACGACTCTGATCGGCGCCGCCATGGTGACGACGCTTGTGACCGTCATCACCGGCCTCTTCACGCCGGCAACGCCGCACCTCGTCATCATCGGTGTGCTGCTCTTGGGCGGCTTCTCCCGCTCCTTCATGTTCACCGGCGTCAATGCGCTTGCCTTCGCCGATATCGATGATGCCGAAGCCAGCCAGGCGACATCGATGAGCTCCGTCATGCAGCAGATTAGCCTGGCGCTCGGCGTCGCGGTGGCGGCCGCAATATTGGAGACCTCGATCTATATCAGGGGCGAGGCGCTTGATGTCGCTGATTTCCACCTGGCTTTCTACATCATTGCCGGACTGACTGTGATTGCGACCATTCCCTTCATCCGGATGGACCGCAACGCCGGCGCGCTCGTTTCCGGCCACCGCTCGAGACGCGTGGCGGCAACTGCGATCGAGGCTGAGCAGCAAGCAGTGAAATGAGCTCCTATCCAGGACTCTCGCAGACGGCAGAGAGTTTGTTGCCATCGAGATCTCGGACATAGGCGGCATAGAAATGGGCATGGTAGGAGCGCAGACCCGGCCCGCCTTCATCGGCGGCGCCTGCCGCGATTGCCGCCGCATGGAAGGCATCGACCGCTGCCCGCGTTTCGGCGGTGAATGCGACCATGGCGCCATTGCCCGCAGTTGCTCTACGGCGATTGAAGGGCGTCACCACCCAGAAGCGGCAGCGCGTGTCGCCCGCGGCGGAATAGCCGATCTCCTCCTGGGAAAAATGCTGGCGACGATAGCCGAGCGCGGGCAGAACGGCATCGTAAAAATGCCCTGCGCGGTCGAGGTCATTGGTTCCGAGCGTGACGTAAAGAAGCATGGGATCATCATCGGCCGGGATCGACCCGAGATCAAGCTTGCTCTGCGTCAGCTTCCGGCTTGCGGCCTTTGAAGCCCTTTGCCAGCAGGAACATCTCGACCGATTCGGCGCGCGACGAGTTCGGCTTGACATGGACGACCTGGCGAAAGTTCTGCTTCAGCATGGCGAGCAGATCACGCTCGGTGCCGCCCTGGAAGGTCTTGGTGAGGAAATGTCCGCCCTCCCCCAGCACCTCGATGGCGAAATGGGCAGCCACCTCACAGAGATGCATGGTGCGCAGATGATCGGTGCGGTGGTGGCCCGTGGTCGGCGCGGCCATATCGGAAATAACGAGATCGGGCGTGCCGCCGACAGCCTCCATCAGCTTTTCCGGCGCACTGGGATCGAGGAAATCGAGCTGCAGGATCTTGACGCCGGGAAGCTGGGCCATTTCGAGGAAATCGATCGCAGCAACCCGCACGTCCTCATCGGTCGAGCCGGTGACCTTGGCGGCGATTTGCGACCAGCTGCCGGGCGCCGCGCCCAGATCGATGATGCGCCTGGCGCCGCGCAGGATGTGGTATTTCTCGTCGATCTCCAACAGCTTGAAGGCGGCGCGGGCGCGATAACCTTCGAGCTGGGCGCGCTGGACGTAGGGATCGTTGATGTGGCGCTGCAGCCATTGGCGGGAGGAGGCCTTCATCTTCTTGTTCTTGACGCGCTGGCCGAGCTTGCGGCCGGTGCGGTTTCCCGCGATCGGTGCCTTCGTCATGCCCTTCCCCTTATTTCGCCCGCTGGCCGCGACGGTTGCGGTTTCGCCGCCACACGCCGTCATCGGCCATCATGTCGGTGAGCAGGCCTTCCCTCAAGCCGCGATCGGCGACCCGCATGCGCGGGCTCGGCCAGCGGCGGCGGATCGCCTCGAGGATGGCGCAGCCGGCAAGCACCAGATCGGCGCGGTCCGGCCCGATGCAGGGATTGGCGGCACGGCTCTCGAAATCCCAGGAGAGAAGCTTCGCCTGCATGGCGGAGACCTCGTCATCCGAGAGCCAGATGCCGTCGACCTTGCGCCGGTCATAACGCGGCAGGTCGAGATGGACGCCGGCAAGCGTCGTCACCGTGCCCGACGTGCCGATGAGGTGAAAATCGCCCGTCCCAGCGATCTCGATCTCCGGGCAATCGAAACGTCCGAGCATGGCTTCGACCTCGCGCACCATGCCCTCGAAAAGTTCCGGCGTGACGTCGCGCCCGCCGTGACGCTCCGACAGCGTCACGACGCCGACCGGCAGCGAGGTCCAGTGGGTGATGTGATTGGCGAGCCGGCTGAAGCGACTATCGCCGATACGGATGACGGCGATCTCCGACGAGCCGCCGCCAATATCGAAGAGGACGACGGAACGGGTCTCGCGGCCGACGAGCGAGGAGCAGCCGGAGACCGCAAGGCGTGCCTCGGTCTCCCGGTCGATGATCTCAAGCTCGAGGCCGGTTTCGGCGACAACGCGTCCGAGGAACTCGGCGCCATTGATCGCCTGACGGCAGGCTTCGGTGGCGATCAGCCGCATGCGGCGGATCTCCCGGTTCCTGAGCTTGCCGGCGCAGATTCTCAGCGCCTCGATCGCCCTTTCCATCGCCTCGTCGGACAGACGGCCGCTGGCGGCAAGACCCTCGCCGAGCCTTACGATGCGGGAAAAGGCATCGACGACGCGGAACTGGCCCGGCCGGGTCGGCTGGGCAATGAGCAGGCGGCAATTATTGGTGCCGAGATCGAGCGCGGCATAGAGTTCTTCCGGCCATGCGTGCTCGCCGGCCTGACGATCCCCCTGATGACCGTTGCTCTCCTGGCGGCCTTTGCGGCCGGCGCCGTTCTGGATCTCGCGCGGGACGGCACTGCGCGCCGTCTCTTCGACGCGGCTTTCCTGCAGCGGGACATGGGAAGGCTTGGCCGAGTTCAGCGGCCGGCCCTGCAGCCCGCGCTTGCCGCGATGCTTGCGGCGGTTGCGCCGGCTCGATGCGGAATCGCTGCCGGTCGGGGCGGCACTGGCTGCCGAGCCCTGTTCCACCTTCTGGTTTTGGACTGAACTATCCTGCGAAGCGCCTTGACCGCCGCGACGGCGGCGCTTTCGCTTGCGAGCCGGATGTCCGGCCGCATCGTCCATGGGGCGCGCAGGCTGCCCGGCACTGCCGGGAAACTCATGCGAAGCGGGATGAGCGGCGCTGCGGGTCTGCCCGCCGCGCTTGCCCTTGCGACGCCTGGACTTCTTGCCGTCCCTGCGCCCTGCCGCCGTCGCCCCGTCAAATTGCGGCTTCGCGCCGCCTTCGGGGTCTTCCACGTTGTTTTTCCACCGCGCCGCGCAAGTCCCTGGGATATGCAGCAGGCGCTCATTCGATTTTTGCGTTGCCGCAAGAATATCAGCGCCCGCCAAAATCACCAAATTCTTTTTTGACAGAGGGTCTTGCGGACGAGTCTCACCCCTGGCCTGAGAAGGCCGATTTTTTTCAAAACAGGTATTTGCAATCGCCGGGCTTTTGTTTATAAGCGCCGCACACCAGCCGAACCGCCCGCCGGTTCGCTTGCTGGGGAATAGTTCAATGGTAGAACAGCGGACTCTGACTCCGTCGATCTTGGTTCGAATCCAGGTTCCCCAGCCAGTTCTTCTCAATCTCAGATGAGCTCGGTTCTGTCGACAAAATAGGACAGACGGCTTTTTGCTGCAGCTATTCAAAGAGGATGATGCTAGCCGGAGTTGGCGGCATCGGTTTGACCGTGACGCCGGCGAGGCCGGCCAGTCTTGCCATCCCGGTCAGTTCGCTCTGCGTGTAAGCCTGGCCCGCCGGCGTGCTGGCGAGCATCTCCCAGGAGAACGCCGCGGGAAAAGGCGGCGAGACCCCGTCTTCGTTCGGCACGAAATCGACCGCGACGATCCGGCCCTCCTCTGCAAGGCTCGCGATGATCTTTCGCAACAGCTCAGCACATGTCGGCAAATCGAAATGGTGGAGGAAATTGGGAAGCAGGACGAGATCATAACCGGCGCCCCAGTCGACGTCGAAGGCGCTGCCGGCGATTGTCCGATAGCGGTCCGCTACGCCTGATTTTTCCGCATTCTGCCTCGACAACTCCAAGACGGCGCCCCAGTCGACGCCGACGATCTCCGCCGATGGAAAGGCCTTGGCAATTTCGATGCCGAAGAGGCCCGGACCCGCCGCGATGTCCAAGACCTTTTTTGGAGACCTCGGCCAATTAGATATTTCGCCAGCCAGTATTTTGGCGCTTAGGCCGGTGAAAGAGCCCATGCCGCGCGCAAACTTCAACCAGACGGGATTATCCGCCGACATATTCGCAAGACCGGCCGAACCGCCGTTTCGCACGACCGCGGCCGGATCGCGCAGAAAATTATTCAGTACTTCGGGTGCAGCGGCAAACTCGACGGCAGAGCCCATAAAGGCCGGCGAATTGCGATCAAGGAACATTCTGGTCGAGGGCGTCATTCGGTACTGTCCGCCGTCCTTGGTCAGGAAGCCGTGGACCACGAGATAGTCGCAGAGGATGCGCACCCCTCGCTCCGAGGCGCTTGTTGCCGACGCCAGCCCTGCCGCCGTCTTGCCCTCGCCGATATGAGTAAAGAGATCAAGCTCGATGGCCGCCCTGATCGCTGCCGTCTTTCGGCATGCAAACAGTGCATCGACCACGAGTTCGGGCGACACTGCGCCAGCATCGGCGTCCTCGACGATTGTTTCCATGGAATCCCCCAGAGCCTCGTCCGACCTGCCTGGCAGCGCGCCAGCCGCAGAATTATGCGTATATCCGCATATTCTACAATACCCCGGCGCTAACCCTATCGGGTCCCCCGCCACAATCGTCGGGCTATCCTGCCGGTCGCCGTACACCTTTTGCGGAACGTGCTCCGGGCGCCCATGAGGCAATCGGAGGCTGGCGACATCATGCAATCGCGACCGTCGCCGCGGGAATAGCCGGCTCTCGCCGGCCCGGGATCAGGCCGTTGGATCGGCTCCATTTTCGAACTGCAGAAACCAGGCATAGGTGGCTCGGATGCCATCCTCGAGCGAAATGCGCGGTTTCCAGCCCATGTCCTGCAGCTTTTGATTGCTCATCAGCTTTCGCGGCGTGCCGTCGGGCTTGGAAAGATCATGGATGATATCACCCTCGTAACCGACAACCCGGCAGACCAGACGCGTCAACTCGATAATTTCGAGATCCGTTCCCGAGCCGACATTGACGTGCTGCGCGTCCGAATAATTTTTCAACAGAAAAACCAGTGCATCTGCGCAATCGTCGACGTGGAGAAACTCGCGGCGCGGTGTGCCCGTACCCCAGACCACCATGTGCGGATCTTTGCGGAGTTTCGCCGCATGCGCCTTGCGGATGAGCGCGGGCAGCACATGACTGGAATTCAGGTCAAAATTATCGCCGGGGCCGTATAGATTGGTCGGCATGGCCGAAATGTAGTCCCGGCCATGTTGCTTGCGATAGGCTTCCGCCAGCTTGATCCCCGCAATTTTGGCAATCGCGTACCATTCGTTCGTCGGCTCAAGCGGACCGGTCAACAAAGCCTCTTCGGGAATCGGCTGCGGAGCGAGCTTGGGATAAATGCAGCTTGAGCCCAGGAAGAGAAGCCGGTCCACTCCCGCCCGGTGGGCGGCTTCGAAGATGTTGGCTTGAATAATCAGATTGTCGGAGATGAAATCGGCGGGATAGCTGTCATTCGCGAGGATGCCGCCAACCTTGGCCGCGGCGAGAATGATCGCGTCCGGCCGGGTTGCTTCAACAAATTTCTCGACCTGTTCCTGGCGCTTCAAGTCGACCTCGGCGCGCGTGGCCGTGATAACGTTGCAATCTTCGGATTGAAGTCTGCGCACAAGAGCACTGCCGACCATGCCACGATGACCGGCAACCCAGATCTTCTTGTTGGATAAGTCGTACACTCAGACCTCTTTCCGGCTGCCTTGAGCCTTCCAGTGCTTGATATCCTCGCGCACCATCTCAGCGGCGAGCGCGCGAACCGGCGTCTTATGGTGCCAGCCCAGATTCTGACGTGCCTTGGTCGGGTCGCCGAGCAGAAGATCGACCTCCGTCGGGCGGAAATACCGGGGATCGATTTCCACAAGGCACCTGCCGGAGGCCGAGTCATAACCCTTTTCGTCGGCGCCGGACCCCTTCCATTCCAAAGCGATGCCGACGTCGGCGAAGGCCCACTCGACGAACTGGCGGACACGCGTCGTCTCACCCGTCGCCAAGACGTAATCTTCCGGCTTGTCCTGCTGCAGCATGAGCCACATGCCCTCGACATATTCGCGCGCATGGCCCCAGTCACGCTGGGCGTCAAGATTCCCCAGGAAAAGCTTGTCTTGAAGGCCGAGGCTGATGGCAGCCACGGCCATCGTGATCTTGCGCGTGACGAAGGTCTCGCCGCGAAGCGGGCTTTCATGGTTGAACAGAATGCCATTCGACGCGTGCATGCCGTAAGCCTCGCGATAATTCACGACGATCCAGTAGGCATAGAGCTTGGCTGCGGCATAGGGCGAGCGCGGATAAAACGGCGTCTTCTCGTTCTGCGGCACTTGCTGCACGAGACCGTAGAGTTCCGATGTCGACGCCTGGTAGAACCGGCTTTTTTTCTCAAGGCCCAGGATGCGGATAGCCTCAAGCAGCCTCAACGTCCCGATACCATCCGCATCGGCTGTATATTCCGGCGTTTCGAAACTGACGCCGACATGGCTTTGTGCGGCCAGGTTATAGATTTCATCGGGCTGAGTCTGCTGCACAATTCGCAGGAGGTTGGTCGAGTCGATCATATCGCCATAGTGGAGGATGAAGCGCGGATGCGTTTCGTGCGGATCCTGATAGATGTGCTCGATCCGGCCAGTGTTGAAAGACGACGATCGCCGCTTGATGCCGTGCACTGTATAGCCTTTGCTCAAAAGCAATTCGGCCAGATAGGCACCGTCCTGACCAGTTACCCCAGTAATAAGCGCGGTTTTCGTCATTTTTTCACGTCGTCTTTCGATGCAATCTTCGGGAGGTGTTTATGGAAACGACCGAACCAGCGCAACCCCAATGTGACCGACACCCGGGGCAAACGAAATTCAGCATTGTCGATCTCTTCGGTTGACGGCGGGTTGGCGCAATGAGACTAGAGCTTTCCATTTATCAGATGTCCAAAGGGAAAAACATGATCTTGGTGACGGGAGGCGCCGGCTTTATCGGTGCGAATTTCGTGCTCGACTGGCTTGGGCTCCACGATGAGCCGGTCGTCAACCTCGATGCCCTCACCTATGCCGGCAATCTTGAGAACCTTAACTCCATCTGGAGTGATCCGCGTCATGTCTTCGTCAAGGGCAGCATTGCGGACTACGACCTTGTCGAAGCACTGCTCCGTTCCCATCAGCCTCGCGCCATTCTGAATTTCGCTGCCGAAAGTCATGTCGATCGATCGATCCATGGACCAGAAGAATTTATCCAGACCAATATTGTCGGCACGTTTCGTCTGCTGGAGGCAGTCCGGGGATTTCTTGCCTCACAGAATGAAGACTTCCGGGAAAGCTTTCGCTTCCTTCACGTATCGACGGACGAAGTCTATGGTTCGCTTGCTCCCGGCGAGGCCGCTTTCAGCGAACAACGCAAATACGAACCCAATAGTCCTTATTCCGCGAGCAAGGCAGCAAGCGACCATCTGGTTCGCGCCTATCATCACACCTATGGCCTACCCGTTCTGACGACGAACTGTTCGAACAATTACGGTCCCTATCATTTTCCCGAGAAGCTTATTCCGCTCGTTATCCATAATGCCCTCTCAGGGAAACAGATTCCGATCTACGGAGACGGGATGCAGGTGCGCGACTGGCTGTTCGTCAAAGATCATTGCAGCGCCATTCGACATGTTCTGGAAAGAGGAAAAGTCGGGGAAACCTACAATGTCGGCGGCAGGAATGAGCTGACGAACCTGTCGGTCGTCAATACGCTCTGCGAAATTCTCGACGAATTGAGGCCCCTGCCAAACGGGGCAAGCTACAAGGCCCAGATTTCCTTTGTGCGTGATCGGCCAGGTCATGATCGCCGTTACGCCATCGATGCGGCCAAGATAGAAAGGGAACTGGACTGGCGCCCTAGTGAGACCTTCGAGACAGGCATTCGCAAGACTGTCGAATGGTATCTCGCCAACGATGCTTGGGTAGAGAACCTCACAAGCGGCAGCTATCGACAGTGGATCAACCGGCAGTACCAATAACAGCTTGGTTAGAGGCAGGCTCCGCCCGCTGGCGGGACGTCAATACCTGATGAAATGGTGCAGGAAGCTTATGACCGGCCGGGGTACATGGCGTTGCACCCATCTGCGCGCCTTAACCCGGAAAAAGGGACGAATGCCGCCGGAAAAGCCGGGAGAAACCGTTCTGATCGCCTTCAGGGCTTGCATCAGAGCGCGTTCGTAGACCCTGTAAGCAGCGTCAGGTTCCTCGCAGACGGCAGTGTAGAAAGCCGACAACCGATCGAACATTCCATTGGTCAGCAACTGGAACTGATGGAAGTGATAGAAGATCAGAGGCGAACCATCGACCTTGATCCTGCCTGATGCATCCTGCGAAAAATGCAGCTTTTCGTAGTTCCAGGGCGCGATCCCAGCTCCGGGATGCTCGATGATATGGCAATTCGGATACAGATCCGGCCATTCGTCCAAATACTTCTGATCACCCATCTTGCCGTCTTCCAGGCGATAGTAGCACCATTCGATGCACTGCTCGCGCCAGCGAGTGAGGCAGCGCATTCCCTCTTCGTCCCGCCGGAAACTCACCCATTCGACACAAAAACGGCCGTTAATTTCCCGATTCTGCAACCGCGGAGCAAAACGGTGTTCGATAATGGCGATGGAACTATTGCCGATTTCGTCGAAAATCGGCCTGAGCGGTGAATAAAACAGCAGATCGGAATCGAGATAGGTGATGAAATCGATTTCCGGATGGTGCGCCAGGACGAAACTCGGCAGACACGGAGACAGGGTCCAGCAATATTCGGCGACGCCGCGCGATTTCTTGACTTCCAGGAGTTCCGGCGTCTCGATATCGGCGAGCGGAATGCAGGTGATGTAGGACCTTTTAAGAGCGGTTAATATCTCCTGCGTCTGCTGGTCCATGCAAAGCACAAAAATATGCGCGTCGGGGCACCACTGGACGAGGCTCTCCATCATGGTCATTCCCTTGATGAGATAGCCGTTGTCGAAAAGAGTACAGAAATAGTTCGTCATGATTAGGTTTGTTTCCTGCACAAATAGGTGCGCATTGCATTGCCCTTGCGACTGTCGTGTGGATCCACGTTCTCAGTTAGCGTGAACGTCGCCAGGACGTGCAGGCCGTGAACTCGAAACATGTCCAATAGCTGCGGCTCGGAAAAATGGATCTCTATGGTCTCGACGCCATAGGCCTGTTTGCGGAAATACTTGGTCGGCTCGCCATAGACAACAGGCGTACGGTGAAAAATCACGTATTCCTTGGCAACACGAGCGCTCTCTGCGATCGCCGCGTCATAATTGGGGATATGCAGCAGACAACATCCTGAGACGACGACATCGAAAGCGTCATCGTGATAGCTGAGCCGCGTCGCATCCTCCACGTCGAACGACAGCCTGGGATAAATGCTGCGCGCCATATCGATGAAAGCATCGGAGTAATCGCAGCCGCGATAACGCAGCGGCAAGCCACTCACATCAAGTACTTCGGAATAATAGCCGCTGGAACAACCGATTTCGAGCAGCGAAGCATTGGCCGGAAGATTGTCGATGCTGCGCAAAGCGGCGGTAAAAACATCGAATACATCAATGGTGGCGCCGCTGCGGTATTCCTTCAGCTGGCGCTCGACGAGGGCTCTCTGACGGGCGGGCAGATCACTCGCTTTCCAGGATGCGGCAAGGCGCGAACTCTCGCTGTCTCGACGAGCCGCCTCTATCTCGACATAGCGGGACGATACCGACGTCGCCGGCAACAGCCGTTCACGCAATCGCTTCAATTGGCTCTTCACCCCTGGAAAACGATTGAGACTCTCGCGCAGAAACGACATCAGCTCTGTTTCTCCAGATATCGTTCGAGGATCGGCACCAATTCTTCCATCCTCGACTTATAAGTGTGGTCCCTCAGCGTTCTTGCCTGACCAGCCTTTGCGATCGCGTCAGCCTCGTCGGGGTGGTCTATATAGTAGCGGACGAGTTCTGTCGCTTCCTCAGCACTGGAATAGGCAACCACTTCCTTGCCGACCTCGAAAATCTCCCCGAGATTATCCTTCCTATCGGTTATCAGCAGCGATCCGACACCGGTCGCCTCATAGAGCCGCATGTTATTGGCGTTGTTTTCGGCCACATTGATGTGTCGGTTGACGGTGATCCGGCTGCGCGCCAGCGCGCGATACATATCCGGGCCCCAGACTTCGCCATTGTGACGTTTGCGAATCGGAGAAGAGCGCGGGAGCGTCTTCGCGCCGTAGCCGAAAAACTGTATCGGCGTGGTATCGGCAAGATGTTCGAGCAAAGGGACGGCCTTGCCGTGATGACGGCTTATGCCGCCAACGAAGCTCACCGGCACATCGCGCCTGATATCGCCAAGGAGATCGAGCACCCGAGTATCGAAGCCAATCCTGAAATATTCGGATTTTATCCCCATCTCATAAAAACGGGGTACGAAATGGGGGAAAGATGTCAGAATAAGATCATAGGGTCGCAGAAACTCACCCGGCGGCAGCGGACAAGCGATCTGGCCGACAATCAACGGCACCGTCTTCTTCAACTCCGTCAGGGCATGCGGCGGAAAGAAGCTGAGATCCTGACAGTAGAGTATATCCGGCTTGAATGCTCGAACACGGGCCATTGCGACCTCCAGCAAGCCAGGGAGCGCCGCCAGGCGTGCGCCAACATAAGGCAGCCTGAAAAACCGATGCGGCAGTTTCATCGCCCAAGCGCTGAATGGCTCGTTGTTTTCTTGCGCCCAGGCGGATTGAAGCGGGACACAATTGCCGATGATGTCAATGACGTTGCAACCCTGGTCCTTCAGATGGCGCGAGTAGAAATCGGACGTGCCGAATGCGGCAGCCAAAAGAGCTTTCGTCTGTTCTGGCGAGGTCGATTTTCGGAGCTGTGGCCGCCGCGCATAGAATTGCTTCAGAAACCGCGCGTAATAAGTGTCAAATATTGCTATTTTCATGTTCACCGTCTGGTTGACTACCGGGACGTTCTTGGGATGTTCTATAGACGCTACCGACAACCTTTGCCGGGTTCCCGGCAATTATTGCCCCTTCGGGGAAATTTCCGTGGACGACCGCACCCGCAGCGACAATGCTATCCCGTCCTATTTCTGTGCCACGCAAGATCAGGGCATTGGTGCCAATGAACACATTATCGCCAATGCGCACCGGTGCAGTCTTGATGTCCGCCTCGACATCCGAATGACGGCGCCCTTCCGGACGTATCGGATGAAAGTCCGTGTCGAAAATCGTGACGTTGGCTCCCATCAGCACTTCCGCGCCGATTGAAATCCGTACAGCCGAGACGATGGTTGCACCACTGATGCCGCTGTCTGCGCCAATGCTGATCTTCGATCCGGCGCGAATGGTCGCTATCTTCACCGGATGATTGAGAGCGAGCGCTGTAAATCGGGAATCAGAACACAGGACGACGCGATCACCGAGGTGAATCTCACTGTCAGGATGTCGTTGCAACAGAGGGGCGCCATAGAGCACAACATCGCGGCCAACGCTTACTCCGTGACGTTTCAGTTCGCCAAGCTGCCTTGCACGCATACGGGAAAAGGCGAATTTCTTAAGACTGGTCGTGATCTTTCCCAAAAGGACACGTGCGTAAAAGAAATAGGCCATGCGGAAAGGTGCGGTCGATCGCTGCACCGGTGAACCGACAAGCGAATAGAAGATCAGGCGTTGAAACACATTGTGAGGAGAGCGCCTGCCAAACAATCGTTTTTTCCATGAATGCCTGGAGACGTCGTTTCCATATACTGGCGGGGAATAGACGATTGCTTTTGTGCTGACGATCAGAGGCACTCCGGCGCGCGAAAAGCGCATCGCGATTTCATAATCGGCCATGTAGTGCGGCAGCAGGCGTGGCCGCATACCGCCATATCTCCGAAACAAGAGGGCTGGATATAGAGTACCTCGACCGCTCAATGCATCCACGCGGTATTGGCTCTCAGGCGACCGTTGTTGCGCTTCGCTCAATTCCGAAAGGAGATCCCAGACCGCGAACCTGTTGATGTTGATCCGAGGTCCTATACTCACAAGAGGTGGATCTTTCCCCTCTTCATGGATAACGCTTCCGACGGCGGCTTCGCCATTCGCCTTGGATGTTTGCACCAGGGTTTCAACATAATCTTCGTCGAACCAGGTGTCATTATTCAGAAACAGGATATAATCTTCGGCCTGACAGGACGGAAGGACGTGTTTCAGCCCCTCCTCGATGGCACCTCCCCACCAAAGATTGCCGTCGCCCCGGATTTCGACCACATCGCCCTGCGACTGCAGGTATTCTGCCGTTCCATCGGTCGAACCGTCGTTGACAACGACGATCGTCAGCGCGTCGGCGAGAGTTTGTCTCCTGAGAGCCTCCAACACCTTCCGGGTCTGTTCCAGACGATTGAAGACAGGGATAATGACGTTAACGCGCATCGCTAGATTTCCGGCTTCTCAAGAAACCAGCCAGTATACGACCATTCGTATTGTCCCTGAGCTGGCGTAAGGCCAATGCCCCAACGCGTCAATTCCTGCAAGGGCGGCGGTGTTGCTATTCCAAATGTCCCAGCTGGATGGAAGCTGTCCAGCACCTCGTAGCCATGCCTCGCGAAGCGATCCTGCAATTCATGCGCGTTCAAGAACCACACTGGGTAGCTCGCGCGATAGATGTGTTCCGGCACATGCTGCACAAAAGGGACATCGGGGACATCGAACTGCGCGCTTGTTCTGTCAACAAGGATGAACTTGACGCCTTTCGAAAGAAGGCTCTCAAGATGCTCGTGAGGATATTCGAGATACTGGAGCACGCCCGAGAGCAGAACGATGTGGGGGTTCACAAGATCGATTGCTTCTTCGAGGCTATGAGAAAAGCTCAGAAGCCCGTCTTCAAATTCTGCTCGCGCTGCCTCTGCAAAATGAGGCTGCTCGACGACGCACCATTTCAATTCCGCGAGATGAGCGAGTTTTGACCGGTGTTGGAAATAGGAACTTCCGAGCGCGCCTCCAAAGTCGACCACTCTCAAACGACCATCAGATCTGGATGCAACATAGAGCAGCCAGGCAAGCAGCGGATGCGAGTAGCTTCTTTCCTTGAAGATTACGGTGTCCCGCTCATATGAGGCACGGCCCTGAACAACTGCGCGTGTCGCTTCGACGGCTTTTGCAAGAATGGCCGGCGCATCATATCCATCTGAAGCAGCCGCGGCCGAACTCCAATCATCGTAAGGCCCATCGAAAACGATGTTGTGTCGCCGGAACTCGGCCCAGATCTCCTGTTCGCGCGCTTGCGGCGATTCTCGCGTCACCTCAAGCAGACAGTGGATTCCCGGGAGCGCAAATTTAAGCCGTCTCATTCTTCAAACCAGGCTTGGAACGGCCGTCGCTCAAATTCGTCCAGTGCCCCACCGGGTGTGGAATTGAAGATGCGGATATCATTTGCTCGCGCGATATTTGCGATGGCTCGATATTGTCGCCACAGCCGCGCCGCCTGCTGAAAGTCGTCGTGACGGTTCGTTGTCGGGGTGCCGTCCGCATTTACGGTAAAATCTTTTCCTTTTTGCACCTTGAGGTCGAACGCGTATTCATAGGTTGCTGACAGGAAGCGATCGTGGTCGACGCCAAGCAGGATGATTTCCTTGAAACCAAGATACATCGCTATCATCAAGGCCATCACCGGGACTGAATCGACACGTGGCACCGGTTTGGAGATATCGACGATTTCCACAGATGGTCTTTCGTCGAAGCTTTCGCCGAGCATGAGATACCGGACCGTTCGTCCCGAAAACAGATTGTGTTTTCGAACCAGCTCAGCTTCCGTGGAGCTGAGGAACAGTTCCGCGCCGCCCAGGTGCGAATGCATCTCCTCGAACCAGCGGACCACGTCCTCGGATGTCATCAATCCGTAGGTGATTTGCGGAACACAATGATAACGAGACTGGAACTTGTCGAAATCGGAATGCAGATAGCCGTTGGAAACGGTTATGACATTTTCGCCTTGAAGCCGCGACAGATCCAAGCCCTTGACGCTCGGTCCATTTCCTAAAATGAAACAGCGTTGGCCCGCACGCAGTCCGGCAAGCTGCCTATTTTCTGCCAGCGATCTCGCGACATCAGCAGATAACTTGTGACGATTTTTAAGCCTGCGCTTCAGCTCATGCACACCATAGGGAAGCAGCATGGAGCCAAAGGTCAAAATCTTCCTCAAGGCTGCAGCCACTTCACCACCTCGAAAACTTCGGCGTATTTTACGCCGATGCGCTGGCCGGCGTTCTCGGCTTCATTGCGGAAGAAGCTCACCCATTTCCGCCCGGTGCGCTCCATCTCGGATTCATGGGCAAGGATCGCCTTTTCCTTCTGGTCCCAATGGGCGGTGATGTCGACGTAGAAATTCCCCCTGAAATCGACGGTCGAATGATACCAGTTGCTGCGGTACATCAGCAGGCGGGGCACATGACGGCAGCTGTGCAGCGATGCGCGCGACAGTGCCAGGTGGTCATGATGGATATCGCCGACCCAGTGTGTATAGACCATATCGATCTTCAGATCCTGCACGAGCTTGAGGATCTCGATATTCAGCGGATCGACGAATTCGATCTGGAGCGTTTTGAACTCGCCGCAAAACATCTTTTGAACGCCGAGGATTTCCATCGCGGCATCCGCTTCCGCTCTGGCGACCTGGCTGCTGCGCACGGACTGGTCATATTGGTTGGAAAAGCCGGATACGGTCGCGACATAGACGTAAACGGTGTCGCCGTTTGCTGTATGGCGCGCCAATGCACCGCCACAGCCCAGCTCCACGTCGTCAAAATGGGCACCGATCGCGAGAATATTCATTTGCAACTCCAGAGCAGGTCACGTGTGCCTGCAATACCACAATTCAGCAGTGTGTCGAGAATGCTGAGATAGGGAATGAACTCGCCGAACGGCTGTGGATAAACCGGATGGGCGAAATGCTGCCATTCGATTTCAATGCCGGCCGCCTCGAATACTTCCGGTCGCATATAGTCGCGTGCGCCAACGCCTGAGAGATAGCGTGTTGCCCCCACTTTGCGCAGCAATTCGACGAGCAACTCGTTCCTATGACCCTCGGGGCTGAGAGTGCTCGATCGCACCGTCGGCATTGTGATTTCAAGCATATCCAGAATACCGTCCAGGAAATGCATATTGAAATCGGCCAAGAGGTCGAACCGCTTGCCGTAGAGGGCTTCGATGCGGGGAAAGACTTCGCTCCAGCCGGCGGACTTGCGATAGTTTTCACGAAGCAAGGAAAGGTTCTGATCTATCCATCCGGTGCCGGGCGCCAGTTCCACCTCGTTGATCGGGGTGCCGAAGCTCGGCTTTCTGATTCCGACAGTGAGCCAGCGATCCCCTTGCGCCGTCTTTATCTTGTCACGGTGGGTCCAGCTTTTGCTTGTTCCATGGACAAACTGGACATGGTCCAGAACGATGTAGAGGTCGGCATTCAGAAAACGCTGAAAAAAACCGAGATAGGACGCAAAGTCCGGCTGATGGATCACCGCTGTCAGGGTCATGCAGCCAATCTTTCCAGCAAATCGGCAACGCGGCCCACCCCGCCAAGGTCGACCTTGGTCATGGCAGTCTCGCTCATGCTCCTGATGGGAATCGCCTTTTCCAGCATACCAAGGTCGAATGCCGAGTGATGTCCGGCAAAGAACGCCGCACCCATGTCTTCAAGCGCACGCCCGACCGGGATTTCAAAAGGTTCGTTGGCGATCACCACGCACGGCAAGCCGGCGGCGCAGGCTTCGAAGGGCGTAAGCCCGCCGCCGGTAATCGCCAGATCGTGCCCATACATCTCCGCCGCAAGCGAAGGCACCTGGTTCAACAGCCTGAGCCGATCCGGTGCAGCGGTCGCGACGACTTCTTCAAGCTCTGCCATGTGCTGGAAGCCTGGTCCGGTAACGATGGTGACAGGGAAGGGCTTGCTGCTCAGCCATTTGGCGACGCGGACTGTCACTCCATACGTATCGGCGCCGCCGAGCGTGACAAGTATCGATGCTAGCTTTTCCCGAACTCTGCGATACCTAGCGATTTCAGGATTGAGTATCATGTACTCTACGCCCAGCCGAACATCCCTGCCTTTCAGACCCTCGGTGTTTTCGAACAGGAGAGCGCAGATATTCAGGTCGGCAAGTTCCGCGCCATCACCACGATCATCAAAGGTGACAAGCTTGGCGTCCAAGCGCTTGATCGTCTCGCTATGGAGCCGCTGGGTGTTAAGGCGGTCGTTGATCCAGATCGGAGACGAAGCAGCGGCTCCGAGGGAAGCCTTCTCCCATCCCGTCACGGCTGCCAGATCATAGAGCGCCACGTCAAAACCGCGCTCGCGGATGATTCTCAAGGAATTCGGATGATCGTTCGCCAAAAATCGGACCGAATGACCGCGGGTGCGCAATTCCGCGGCGAGCGTCAGCGACCGAAACAGATGCCCCATGCCGCGTGCATGCGAACTTTCTATGCAGAAGACGAACATAGTCTGATCGCTTCTTCCGTCTCGAGCCAGGTTCCGCTCGCCTGCGCTGCGAGCGCACAGGCGCGTTTCCAGTCTTCCTCAGTATCGACCGTCAGGCGAAGGTTCGGAGAGATTTTGGCTGGGGGCACGTCGAGCCGACCAATCTTGAACAATTCGGGCCGATCGGTGAAGTATTCATTCACGTGTTCGCGATGGTGCGGCAGCTTCCCCTCGCGATGACTGCGCGCCAGGGCTTCGAAGGTAAATATCTCAGCACCGACGCCGATAGGCAGTTGGCCGAACGCGTGCGTGTAGTCGAATCCCTGTTTTTGGTGCAGGTCGATCAGTCCCTCGAGTTCATCGACGTCGGTGAAAGGATTATCTGCGGTCAACCGCACGATATCCGACATCCCGAGCGATCGCGCGCATTGAAAATAACGATCGAGAACATCGGCTTCGTCGCCACGAAAGCAACTTACACCCTGCTCAAGGCACCAGGCTCCGATGATATCGTTCTCGCTGGCAGACGATGTTGCAACGACAATCTTGGCCGGGCGCCTCAACATCTGAAGTCTACCAAGGACATGCGCGAGAAGGGGCTTGCCTGAGATGTCGCGAAGCACTTTTCCCGGCAGCCGCGTCGATCCCATCCGTGCCTGAATAATTATTCCAAGCGTCACGCCAGATCGCTCCACTGGAGCACCGCGTCCGCATCGAGGTCGTTTGCGACCCGCCGGCCTGCGAGAGCTTCGAAATGCTTCGGTTCAATTCCTGTTCCAGGCCGCTTGACAGAAATGTCGCCGGCGGAGATGACATGGCCGGCCTTGAGCGGTCGGTTGACGACAACGCTCTTGCGATTGTTCAATCTCGTCGTCGCCTCACTCGCAGCCGGCTCCTTGCGGCCACTGCCTTTCATGATCTCGAACGCACGTATCGCGTCGACGAGCCATTTCATTTCCGCTGGATCGGCCGAAAGCATATGGTCCGGGCCGTCGGCGGCCTTGTCGTAGGTGAAATGGCGCTCGATCACCCGGGCACCCATTGCGACAGCGCAGAGGCTTGCGACCGGTGTCAGCGTATGGTCGGAATAGCCGACGTCGAGATCCGGAAACGCTTCCATCATCGCTTGCATCGCACGCAGGTTCACATTCTCCGGATGGGTCGGATAACTTGTGATGGCATGCAGCAGAATGAGCTTATCGTTGCCGGTCTCCCGAATTGCGGCGACGGATTCCCGAACTTCGTCGAGCGTCGACATCCCCGTCGACAGGATAATCGGCTTGCCGGTTTTTGCCAGATAACGGAGAAAGGGAATGTTGACCGCGTCGTCCGAACCCACCTTGTGGGCGCCGACTCCACACTTCTCCAGCAGATCGACATCCGTTTCGTGCGAGGGCGAGGAGAACCAGTCCAGCCCGTGCTGTTCGGCATAGCGAAACACCGCTTCGTGAAGCTCGTGACCAATTTCGTATTTGCGGAATAGTTCGAACTGCGAGGTAACGCCGGTGTTCTCCATGTCGAACATGGCGTTGCGGCTCGACAAAGTCTCTGCGCGATAGGTCTGGAGCTTGACGGCATCCACGCCCGCCGCCTTTGCCTCGTCAATCAGGCGCTTTGCCTGATCAAACGTCGTGAAGTTTCCGCCGATCTCAGCGATGATATAGCACCGATCAGGCCGGTAATTCCGGAACATCCTGTTACTCCCTGTAATTCACGACCGGCAAGGCCGCCTCGCTCTCGCGGCGATCGCAGCCCCCTGAAACTATAGGCTTGGCGACGTCCGGCCGTAACGCGGAATTCGGCCGATTACCGTCCGATTTCCTGGTTCCGGTCGACGTAATTCCGCACAATGACCTGCCGACCGCAAATCTCAGCCGTCTCGTCATTGGTCTGTCTCGGCAGATAACACCTGCGGCAGACCTCGCTCTTCAGGAAACCTTGCGGTTCCTTGTGCAGAGCGCGCACCGCGTTCATTTTTTCCCCGTGCCAGATCTGGTGCACGGTTTCGGTGTTCGCATCGCCGATAACTTCGCGGTTCTCCTCGTCGTTCGAGCACTTCATGACCAATCCGTCGGCACCAATCACCAGGCGTTGGTACTGCTGTGGGCATGTAAAATTGTCGAGATAGGCGATATCGGAATCGTTGCCGAGATAATCGATTAGCGGGTTGAAGGCGACCAGATCCACATGAGGGGCGAAGGTCTCGTAATAGAGATCCGGATTTTCCCGGATCGCCGGCCAGATACCCTGCACCTTGATGACAGGGCGGTGGAGACCGCGCTCCTCCTTGTACTTCTTTATGTCCTTGATCTTGTCGAGCAGCGCTTCGAACTTGATCGGCTTGCGGATCTTCTCATAAGTCTCACCGGTACCATCGATCGAAACGGTGATCCAGTCGATACCGGCGTCGACGAGTTGGGCGAAATAGTCTCTGTTGAGCTTGAAGCCGTGCGTCAGGGTCGAGACTTCTTTGATCCCATGGTCCTTGGCATAGCGCACGCAATCGGCGAAACGCTTGTGCAGCGTCGCTTCGCCGCGCAGCGACAGACGGATTGCAGGAACCTTGCCGCCGATCTCATCGATGATGCGGCAATAGAGGTCCCAGTCCATCCGGGTCGTGTTGACGTTTTTCTTGAACTCGTCGCTGATCGTATAGCACATCGGGCAACGCAGATTGCAGATCGACGCCAGCTCGAGATCGACGAGCAGCGGGTAATCCGAAACCTGCTGGTTCAAGGCATATTCCGACCACTTGCGACGGTAATCCGCGTATTCGGCTTCCCATCCCTCGCCACGGAATTTGTCGAACGCGGCTTCGCGCTCGTCCGTGTCCATCGAGTAGTTGCCCTTATTGATCGGAACGTAACGCTCGTTCAATTTACGACTCCTTCATCATCACGCGGATGCCGGCGGGCAGATCCCACTCCGGCCGCCATCCAAGAACGGCGCGAGCCCGCGTAATATCGGCCCGCACGTCAGGTATTTCATTCCGTCGAACAGCGCAAGACGACACTACAGGTAGATTAGTGCCGGTCGCTTTCTGCAAGATATCGATGATTTCCTGCACCGAATACGACGTGCCCGACCCGATATTGATGCAGTGGTAGCCTTCGGACACGTTCATGGCTTTGGCGAAGGCGCTCAGGACATCGTCAACGAAGACGTAATCCCGCCGCGGACTGAGGTCCATGACCTGTATTTCCGGCTTCGTTCTTACTTGGTTCAGAAGCGTCGGTATCAGAAATTCCGGGCGCTGCCCAACCCCATATATATTGAAAAGACGCAATACCACCACCGGTATTTGCTCGTGTGTGGCAGCGAACTCACAGAGCTGTTCGGCTAGATGTTTGGAAAGCGCGTAAGGGTTGTTCGGATTGACCGGATCGCTTTCGTGGATCGGCAGCCGCTCCGGCACCCCATAAACATAGGCGCTTGCGAAGACGAGTTTGGCCTTGTGTCGCTTGCACCAGTTCAAAGCATGCTGCGTACCGAGAACATTGGCGGCGGTGAAGCTCGGGCCTTGTGTCCAGCTATCCGGAACGAATGTCCTGCCGGCAAGATGAAACAGCGTGCGCGCTGCCGGAAGCTCCTGCCAAAGGCGCTCTTCGCTTATGTCCCCATGCGTTCGGTCAAGCGCAAGCACATCGATGCCGGCCTGTTCAAGCCGCTCCACCAGACGCTTCCCGAGAAAGCCGCCTGCACCGGTGACGATGGCATCAACCATTCAAGAACCTGGATTGCATGGTTTCGAACTCTTCGATCGCCAATGCATAATCGTCGGGGCGTCCGATATCGAGCCAATAGCCCGGAAAATCGCGAACCGTGGCCGGCTTGCCTGCCGCCAGGAGATCAAGCATCAGCTGGTCAAAGCCGTAGGCACCGCGTTGCGGTATATGCTCGACGGCGGCAGCAGACACCATGTAGACGCCCATGCTGACCTTATACTCGGCCGTCGGCTTCTCCCGGAAGCCGGTCAGGCGTCCTGTCTCGTTGGTATCAAGAACGCCGTAGTCTATGCGATGCTGACGCGTCTTGGACGAGATCGTGAATATATTGCCGTCACGGACATGGGTATCGTGAAAATCGGCATAGTTCAGGTCCGTCAGGATGTCTCCGTTCATCACCAGAAAATTCTCAGGCAGATCCTTGATCAACCGGAGCGGCCCCATCGTGCCAAGCGGCTGGTCCTCGAGCGAATAGTCGATGCGTACGCCCCACTTGTCTCCATCCTGGAAAAACGCCTTGATCAATTCGGCCTGATGGTTGACGGCAAGCGTGATGTGCTGAAATCCGCCTGATATCAGCTGACGAATGATCACCTCAAGAATAGGATAATCGCCGATCGGCATCAGAGGCTTAGGAAGGACGACGGTATAGGGCCGCAGCCGCGTTCCCATTCCCCCCGCCAGAATGACTGCGCGTCTAGACATTGAAAATATCCGCCTTATACCGCGCCAGATTCTGCGGCTGACGCAGCCATTCGATCGTTGCTTTCAGGCCATCCTCGACGCTGTAACGCGGCGAAAATCCGGTCAGAGACTTGATCAGGCTGTTGTCGCAGCACAGGCGTTCCACTTCGCTGTTTGCCGGCCGCAAACGCTGTTCGTCGCATTCGATCTCGACGCGGACACCGATAATGTCGGCGATCAGCTGAACGGTATCGCCAATCGATATCTCGCTGCCGGAGCCGATATTGACCGTCTGGCCGATCGCTTGGTCGCAGGCCGCGAGCGCCAGAAAGCCGTCGCAGGTATCCTGGACGAAATTGAAGTCCCGCGTTGGTGAGAGCGCACCAAGCTTCAGGGTCGTCCGTCCGCTCAGAAGCTGTGAAATCACGGTCGGAATAACCGCCCTTGCAGATTGTCTCGGGCCAAAGGTGTTGAAAGGCCGGGCAATCGTCACCGGCAGATCAAAGCTCGAATAATAGCTGTAGGCGATCGCATCCGCACCGATCTTGGAAGCCGAATAGGGCGACTGCGCCTGCAGCGGATGGCTTTCGCTGATCGGCACAAAACGCGCCGTGCCGTAGACTTCGCTGGTCGATGTCTGGATCACCCTTGCCACCCCAGCGTCGAGGGCTCCTTGAAGGACGTTCAGCGTCCCATGCACATTCGTATCGATGTAGCTTGAGGGTGCTTGATAGGAATAGGGAATCGCAATCAGAGCGGCGAGATGGAAAATCGTATCCACGCCTTTAGCGACGGTGCGCATTTGCGAGGGATCGCGGACGTCTCCGAGGATCACTTCGAACTGGCCGCGATGTTCGGATTGGTCAAGCCAGCCCCAGCTGGAAAACGAGTTGTACTGGCATAGGGCGCGAACTTCGACGCCCGACCTGACCAGCGTCTCGACAAGGTGAGAGCCGATAAATCCATCCGCCCCAGTGACAAGCACTTTCTTCATTTCAAAACACCCTCAGAATCGCGCTGGAAGAGCTTCTCCACCTCCCAAGGCAACTGGATCGCCGAAATCGACGGCTTGCGTTGCTGACCCAGCATCTGGATAATTCCGACATTGTCCTCCACGTCAAACCGAATACCCTCGGCGACGGAATAGATCGAGAACCGGCTCGATATGCCGAGTCGCAAGTAGAAGGTGCCGGTGTTGAGGAGATATCCGGGAAATCTGACGCGCGCTTTGTAATAACCGGCTGGCCGGGTATCCAGGCGCCCGACGTCGAGTTCGGGATCGGAAAGGCTGACGAGCGTGGTGTAGCCGTCCTCCATCTTGATCTGCATCCCGACCGAGAGGCCGGAAAGAGGCTCCCTCAATTCGTATTCGACCTCGACCGAGAAGCCCTTCGACAGTTCCACTGTTTCAGAAACCTCGTCCTTCTCGTTCAATACCGCGACGCGGCATATCACTGCCTTTCCGTCGATGTCCTCGGGATTGACCGAGTAACTTGCGGTACCGCCGAATTCCGGGCGATTGAGATAGGCCTTGATCACATCTGCGGTCTCGCCCATCGCAGCAACTTTGCCATCGGCCATCAGGATCGATTTCGGGCAGATGCTGCTGATCGCAGTCATGTTGTGACTGACGAAGATGATCGTTCGACCGGCCTTCGTGACTTCCTGCATGCGTCCCATGCACTTGTTCTGGAAGTTGACGTCGCCGACGGCCAAAACTTCATCAACCAGAAGAATCTCCGGCTCCAGATGCGCCGCGACCGAGAAAGCCAGACGCACGTACATGCCCGAAGAATACCGCTTGACCGGCGTGTCGATGAATTCGCCGATTTCGGCAAATTCGACGATCTCATCGAATTTGGACCTGACCTCGGCGCGGCTCATGCCAAGGATGGCGCCGTTGAGATAGACGTTCTCGCGACCGGTGAGCTCCGGATGAAATCCGGTGCCAACCTCAAGAAGACTCGCAATTCTGCCCCGTATTCCTATGAAGCCGGAGTTGGGCATGGTGATACGCGACATCACCTTCAACAGTGTGGATTTGCCGGCGCCATTCCTGCCGATGATCCCGACTATCTCGCCGTTCCCGACCTCGAAGGAGACATCATCCAGCGCTTTAAAGATGTCGCCCTTTACTCGCGACTGCTGGCTCTTGTTGGAAGCATAGTCGGATACAGAAACATTCGGGTCGGGAAGATTGCGCCACTTTGCCCACCAGCTTTGAAGGTCGCGATAAAGCGTGCCATGGTTGATTACACCAAGGCGGTATAGCTTGCTGACGTGCTCCGCTCGAATAACGATATCGTTCATCAGACCGTATCCATCGCAGTTGCCTCCGCGCGAGCGAAAAGCATCAAGCCGCACGTCGCGATCGCGACAGTCACAGCCAGATTGGCGAGACACAGACTGACCGGTAAAGCGGGAGCATCAAGCAGCGCCCAACGGAAGGTCTGAACCGGGGTCGTCATCGGATTGAGATAAAAGAACCAGTGATACCGTTCAGGAATCTGACTGAAGGGATAGACAATCGGCGTGGCATACATCCAGAGCTGCGTCATGAATCCGACGGCATAAACCAAGTCACGAAAACGGACTGTTAGCGCCGAAACCACAAGCCCCGCACCTATACCAAGCACCGCAATATAGAGCAGCAGGAGCGGCGTCATAAACAGGAACCTGTAGCTCAATGCCAGATCGGGGACGGCGATCTTCATCCCAACCGCAACCGTCAACAAGAGCAGGAACTGGATGGCAAATGCGACAAGCCCGCTCATGGCAACGGATAGCGGCACCACGAGCTTGGGGAAATAAACCTTTCCGAACAGGTTGGCATTTTTCGAGAAGACGTCGGAGTTATTGGCCAGACAGACGGAAAAATAACTCCAGATGATCGTTCCCGACATGTAAAACAGGAAAGGTGGCAGGCCATCCGTGGAAAGGTTGGCGATCTTTCCGAACACGATATAATAGGTCATGGCCGTCAGCGACGGTTGAATGATGTACCAGACCGGCCCCAGAACCGTCTGTTTATAAAATGTCGTGAAATCCCGCATGAAGAACATCCAGACGAGATCGCGATATCGCCAGACGAGTCCGAGATCCGGCGCGCTGCCCTTCGAAGGCTTGATAACGATATCCCAATCTTCCTCGCGGGTGGAGGCCGATCGCTTCAGCTGCTCTATCATGCCGCCAACTTCAGCTTTTCGGGGAGCGCCGCAAGAAGGCTGCAGACGCGCTCGATCTCATCCTTTCGATGCCCAGCCGAAATAGGCAGGCTCAGCTCGGTGGCATGCAGCTCATCGGCAATGGGATAGTCGCCGGAAAGAATGCCTTGCATCGCCTTCTGCCGATGCGGGGCGATCGGATAATGTATCTCGGTCTTGACGCCGTTATCGAGCAACCACTGACGCAATTCGTCGCGGGCCGGGTGACGTATCGCGAAGATATGAAACACGTCATACTCGGCAGGTCGACGAAGCGGCTGCGCGAGCCATTTGGGCAAATTGGCAAAATAAATATTCGCCAGCGCCCGCTTATGTTCAGTCACCTGATCGAGGTGACGGAGTTTAACCCGCAGGAATGCCGCCTGCATCTCGTCAAGCCTCGAATTTACACCGATATAGACGTTCTCATATTTTTTCTTCGAGCCGTAGTTGCGCATATGTCTCAGGCGATCGGCAAATTCGTCATCGTCCGTGACGATCGCGCCCGCATCTCCAAGAGCTCCAAGATTTTTGGTCGGATAGAAGCTGAAGCAACCGGCAATTCCGAAGGTGCCGGTCAGCTTGCCGTCAAAGCGCGCGCCGTGTGACTGCGCGCAATCCTCGATCACCTTGAGACCATGCTCGCTTGCAAACGCAGCGATCTCGGTCATCCGGCAGGCTTTGCCGAAAAGATGCGTCACGCAGATTGCCTGCGTCTTGCGTGTGAGCGCCGCCGGAAGCCGCTCCGGATCGATATTGAAGGTTTCGCGCTCGGGCTCCACCAGAACGGGTTTGTGGCCCGCGCGAAGAATTGCCAGAATAGTGGCTATATAGGTGTTGGAGGCAACCATGATCTCGCTGCCTTTCGGCAAGTCAAGCGCTTCGATCGACAGGATCAATGCATCCAGACCATTGGCCACGCTGATGCAATGTTTGCTTTCAGCAAAGGCAGCGAATTCAGTTTCGAATGAGGAGACCTCATTGCCAAGTATGTACCATCCGGAACGAATGACACGGGATGCAACCGCCTCCAGCTCTTCCATCAGCGCGCGGTTGGCTTGCGCAAGACTTTCATACTCAATCATCTCAGAGCCGTTCATAGGGGGTGTCGATGTAGTCGTCCTTGTCATACCCGTGAGAGGCAAAAACCAGCAGGATAGAACCGGGACCGAACGTCATTTCATGCCAGTCCCTTGGCTCCACGAGCAGGCACTGGTCCGGTGACGACAAGGTGACCTCTTCCCTGGCTTTTCCATCGTCCATCAAAACCATCACGCTCCCGGAAATCGCCACCAATGCCTGCCGAGTCTTGTGATGGCGATGGCCGCCGCGTGTGTATCCGTCAGCACCATAGATCCAGAAGCTCCGGACCACCGGAAACGGCAGAATTCCGTCCATGACGGTCAACGCGCCTCGTCCGTCGGACATCGTCTTTAACTTAAGCAGGGTAAAAGCAGACAAGATTGGTTTCCAGTTTTGCAGGTCAGCCGGGCGGGAAATGCGGAGCTGGTTCCCTCACTAGGCTGATGAGGTATCGACCGTAAGAGCTCTTTTCAAGTGGAGCCGCCAGCCTCAGCAACTGCTCGGCATCTATGTATTCCAAATGAAAGGCGATTTCTTCGGGGCAGGCGATCTTCAGCCCCTGGCGCCGCTCGATGGTGGCAATGAACTGACTGGCTTCAAGGAGTGAATCGTGCGTGCCCGTATCTAGCCAGGCATGTCCTCTGCCCAGGACGGCAACATTCAGCCTGCCGGTCGCCAAATAATAGCGATTGATATCGGTAATTTCGGTTTCACCGCGCGGCGATGGTTTCAAACCGGCAGCAACGTCAACCACGTCGTTGTCGTAGAAATATAAACCCGTTACCGCATACGAAGAGCGGGGCCTGGATGGCTTTTCCTCCAGGCTGAGGACTTTGCCCTCACCGTCAAACTCAACCACCCCATACCGTTCGGGATCGTGGACTTTGTACGCGAAGATCGTCGCTTCGTCCGATCTCGCGGAAGCTGCTGATAAATCATGAGTCAGGAGGTTGCCGTAAAAGATATTGTCTCCCAGCACGAGGGCAGTTGCTTCTCGCCCGATGAATTCCCTGCCGATCGAGAATGCCTGGGGAATTCCGTCCGGTGCAGCCTGCACGGCATATTGGAGGTTTAATCCCCATTGGGCGCCGTCACCCAGCAACTGTTCAAAACGTGGGGTGTCCTGCGGCGTGGAGATAATCAGGATATCCCGGATGCCTGCAAGCATCAGCGTTGACAGGGGATAGTAGATCATCGGCTTGTCGAAAACCGGAAGAAGTTGCTTCGAAATGGCGAGAGTCGCGGGATGAAGTCGGGTGCCCGAGCCACCGGCGAGCAAGATGCCCTTGCGCAGTTTTTTATTCGAAGACAAGAGACCTCCTGTAAAATCTGGTAAATCCGCGTGCATTCACGAGCCGGTCGTGGTGACCATCGCTGTTCGACACTGCTCACTACAGATAGATTGATCTGCATGCAATGCACTTACCAAGACGGGAAGTCGACCAATCGCGCGTCAATCGGACATTGATCGAGGATAATCTGCAGGACTGGATTGCGACGCCGCCTCTCCGTCTGCTACGGGTCGGCTAGATTTCGCCCTTAGAATGTGAGCAAGATACCCGTCAAAATGGCTGTAGACACTGCCGATCCACGTCCTCCCCGGATAAGCCTCATCACTGTTTGCTGGAACGCCGAGCGGACCATTGCCGATACGCTGCGTTCCATCGACACGCAAACCTACCGCGATTTCGAGCACATCATCATTGATGGCGGCTCACAAGATTCGACGCTCGCCATCATCGCTTCGGCGCCGGCGGATAACCGCCGCGTAGTCTCGGAACGGGACGGAGGTATCTATGAGGCGATGAACAAGGGGATTGGCCTTGCGAGCGGCGACATCATCGGCTTCCTGAACGCGGACGACACTTTCGAGAGCAATGACTCCCTGGAAACCGTGGCGGCCGCGCTGGACGATGAAGCCTATGACGGCTGCTATGGTGATCTCGTCTATGTTTCCAACCGGCTCATCGATCGCAAGATCCGTTACTGGAAATCCCGTGCGTTCAAACCCGGTTTCTTCGCGCGCGGGTGGTGCCCGCCGCACCCAACATTCTATGTTCGGCGCTACATCTATGAACGGTTCGGGCGGTTTGATCTGCGTTATCGGCTTGCAGCCGACGTCGAGCTGATGATGCGATTCTTGGAAGTCGCGCGGATCAGAACAATCTATATCCCGGAAGTCTTGGTCAGAATGCGCCTAGGGGGCGCCACGAACAAGAACGTTCAAAATATATCGCGTCAGAACAAAGAGGTGCTGCGCGCTCTTGCCGACCACGGCCTCAAGGTCTCAACATCGATGTTCTGGGCCTTTAAGATCGTGAACCGGCTAGGCCAGTTCCTGATGCGCAATCGATCGCAGGACTGATCAGCTTAAAGCCGCTGCCAATGGCGGGTCACACCGCCACCCTCCCCCGCACCCCATCCGCAATCGCCGTCATCCTGTCCGCCGCCGCATAGCCGATCAGCATGAAGGCATGAGTCGCATTCGACCAGAAGACGACATTCATACCGTTGCGGTTTTCCAGTTCCGGCGCCTTCGGCCCCGCATCGGATTTCACGATGCAGAGCGCCATCGGGCCGGTCTCGGGGTCGAGATAGGCGACCTGGGCGAGAGCCTTGCCTTCATATTGCAGCAACAGGGCGCGTTTGAAATCGACCCCCGGGAGCGAGACGGCTTCGGGGGAGAGTGACAGGCCGAGCTTCTCGTCAAGACTGGCGAGCTGGGCGGCCTGCTCCTGCCTGCCGGGTACGGGGCCGGCGAGCGTTTCCGCGGTATAGAGCGAGATATAATCGGCGACCACGGCGCGCCATTCGCTGTTTTCGTCCTTTGCCGAAAAACTCCTGCCGATGCCGATGACGGCGCGGTCGATGGCGATGCCGGCCACAAGCGAGGCGGCGAGCGCGCCGAGGAAGCGGCGGCGCGTGGGCGCGGGCGCAGAGGCGGATCTTTCGCCCTCGCGCGCAGGAATGGCGGCGAGCATCGCCTCCAGTTTTTCCCGTGGGGCTTGCGAGAGGAGCGGGGCGAAAGCCTGCTCGAACGGCAGGCTGGCGCGGGCCAGGAAATCCAGCCGTTCGGCGACGCTCTCATCTTCCTCGATGATGGCCTCGATACGGACTCTCTCTTCCGCTGTCAGTTCGCCGTCGATGAAAGCGGTCAAGTCCTCGTCGGAGGGAATGGTGTGTTTCGTGTTCATGGTCGTCCCCCTGCCGGTCCGGCGCCGGAGAGCCTGGCGCGGGCGGCCGCCAGCCGGCTCATCACTGTCCCGATCGGAATATCCAATATGCCTGCAACCTCGCGATAGGAAAGTCCTTCCACATAGGCGAGGAAAACCGCCGTCCGCTGCGCCTCCGGCAATGCATTTACCAGCTTTAGCACCTGCCCCGCCATCACATGCGTTTCAGTATCGTGCGCGCCGTCGAACGTCAGCGCCTCGCCGGCATCGACGAAACCCTGACCCTGGCGCACCCGGCGCGAGCGGATCTCGTTCAGCCAGATCGAATGCAGGATCGAAAACAGCCAGCGGTCGAGCCGGGTGCCGGGGACGAACTGGTCGGCGCGCTCGAGAGCGCGAAGGCAGGTCGCCTGCACGAGATCGTCGGCGACATCGCGCTGATGCGAGAGAACGAGACCGTAACGCCAGAGCCTGCCTAGGTTTTCCGTGAGACCGCTCCTGATATCCGCTTCGCTCGCGATGGCCGCCTCCGACGATCCTGCATGCCTGGGAACCGCCCGATACACCGGCGATTCCGTTCTCATGCGACTATAGGCGGGAAAAGTGGCGCGCGCGACCGACATTCGGATGTCCTTTCCTGCTTCCATTTCCCGCCAGTGGCTCCGTCAGATCTTCGAGGGGTCGAGGATCGCCGCGTTCAGATCCTGATATTCCTCGCAAGCGGTGCCGCAGATCGCCTTGATCGTATTCAATTGCTCCTTTGCGAGATCGAGCCGACCCTTGATGACGTAGGCTTCGCCGAGATATTCACGGACCTGGGCGTATTGCGGATCCATCTTCACCGATTGCAGGTAATAGGAGATGCCTTCGTCGGTCCGGCCGAGCTTGCGGGTGGCATAACCGCGATAGTTCAGCACCTCGGCGCTGTTCTGGTCCTTGACCGTATCGAGCATAGCAAGCGCCTCTTCATAGCGGCCCTCCTTGGCCAGCGAATAGGCATAGTCGGTACGGTTCTCGTCCGAAACATCGGCGCTCTGCTGCTTGACGCATTTCTTGGTCTTCTGGTCGTATATCTCGCCCTTCTTGCAGGTCGGCATCGTGCTGTTGTCATTGCCGATCGCAAAGACCGGGCCGGAGAAGAGGGAAGCGGCAAGGCAGCCGCCAAGAAAGATGGAAGCGATGCGGACTGTCGTGATCGTCATGGGAAAACTCCTGGAAAGTGACGTTGCGAGGAGAGAACACCGATGCCCCGGGCTTTATTCGCCGGCCTCTCCATTTTCTCCATCACTGCTTCGTGAAGTCCCCGAGGCCGAATAAACCACCGGGACCGGGTGTTCTCAGCGTTACGTCGGGAAGACAAGGAGAATTCTGTGACCGATACCGTGAAACTCGCCAGCCTCGCCACTGCCACGCCCGAACATGTCATTTTTCAAGACCAGGCGGCCGAAGCCTCGGCCCGGCTATTTGCCGGCCGCTTCGAGGATTTCCATCATCTTGCCCGCGTCTTCGACAGCGCCGGTATCAATAAGCGCCATGCGGCGCGGCCGCTTGCCTGGTTCGACGAGGCGCACGGCTGGCAGGACCGCATGCAGGCTTATGCCGAGGTGGCGGGCGGACTTTTCGTCGAGGCAGCCAGCTTGGCGCTTCGTCGGGCCGGGCTTGAGGCCGGGGATGTCGACTGTGTCGTCACCGTTTCCTCCACCGGCTTTACGACCCCTAGCCTCGATGCGCAGCTTGCGCGCAGGATGGGCTTCAGGACCGATATCGAGCGTGTGCCTGTCTTCGGGCTCGGCTGCGCCGCCGGCGTCTCCGGCCTTGCGATCGCATCGCGGCTCGCGCGCAACCGGCCGGGCGCCGTCGTGCTTTTCGTCTCAATCGAGCTTTGCACACTGGCGTTCCGGCTGGACGAGCTGACGCGGCCGAATATCATCGCGACGGCGCTTTTCGGCGATGGCGCCGCCGCCTGCGTGCTCTGCACGAGCGGCGGCGGCCTGGCGGAAGTGGAATCGACTGGCGAGCACCTGTTTCCGGACACGCTCGACATCATGGGCTGGAAGATCGACGATGGCGGTTTCGGCATCGTGCTGGCGCAATCGTTGCCGCCCTTCGCCGAACGGGAGCTCGCCCCGGCGGTGACGGCCATTCTGGCGCGAAACGGGCTGGAACTGGCAGACATCGACCGTTTCATCTGCCATCCCGGCGGCATGAAGGTGCTGGCCGCAATGGAGAGCGCGCTTTCACTGACGCCCGGCACGCTCGATCACGAACGCGCCGTGCTTGCCGAATATGGCAACATGTCTTCGCCGACCGTGCTGTTCGTGCTGGAGCGGGTAATCCGCGCCGGGCTGCCGGAGCGGGCGGCGATGATCGCCATGGGACCAGGCTTTTCGGCGAGCTGCGTGACGCTCAGGAGGGCGGCATGATGTGGCCGTCGATCGCGCTCCTGACATTCGTGACGCTGCAGCGGCTGGGCGAGCTCGTGCTTGCCCGGCGCAACACTGCCGCCCTGCTTGCCAGAGGCGGCCGGGAGGTCGCCCCGGAGCATTATCCCGTCATCGTGGCGCTGCATGCCGCCTGGATCATGGGGCTTTGGCTGCTGGCGCCGGGCAGGCCGGTTCAACTCTTCTGGTTTTTGGTGTTCATGGGGCTACAGGTGCTGCGGCTCTGGGTGCTTACGACGTTGAAAGATCGCTGGACGACGCGCATCATCATCCTGCCCGGCGCGCCGCTCGTGAAATCGGGACCCTATCGCTTCTCCCGGCATCCGAACTATACGATCGTCGTCTGTGAGATCGCCGCCCTTCCTCTTGCCTTCGGCCTGTCGGTCTATGCGATCGTCTTTTCGCTTTTCAATGCCGCAATCCTGCATGTGCGTGTAAAGGCCGAAAATGCCGCACTGGAAAGCGCAATGATTTTGAAATGAAAGTGATTTTTCGTTTGCGCCGCGGCATCGGCACGGGCATTTTCGCCAGATAACAAAGCGGAATGCAGGGGAATGACGAAAAACGTAATCGTGCTCGGCGCCGGCATCGTCGGGGTGTCCACCGCCATTCATCTTCAGCGGCGCGGCCGGCAGGTGACGCTGATTGACCGCAAGGATCCGGGCAACGAAACCTCCTTCGGCAATGCCGGCCTGATCCAGCGCGAAGGGGTGGCGCCTTACGGCTTCCCCCAGCAGCTCGGTCTGCTGCTGCGTTATGCGCTCAACAACCGCATCGATGCGCATTATCACCTGCGCGCCCTGCCGAGCCAGCTCGCCTTTCTCGCCCGTTACTGGTGGAATTCGAATGCCCAGCGCCACGCAGCCATTACCCGGGCCTATGCGCCACTGATCGAAAACTCGATTGCCGAACACAAGGACCTGATCGAGGCTTCGCAGGCGCAGGCGCTGATCCGCAAGGACGGCTGGATGAAGATCTTTCGGACGGAGGCCAAACGCGACGAGGCGCTCGCGGAGGCCGCGCTTTGGCAGAGCGAATTCGGAGTGGACTATGATAGCCTGACGTCGGCCGATATCGCCCGCATGGAACCTGATATGACCGTTCGTTTCGCCGGCGGCATCCGCTGGCGCGATCCCTGGTCGGTGCTCGATCCGCATGCGCTGACATCGGCCTATCGCCGCTATTTCGAAAGCCTCGGTGGCCGCTTCGTCACAGGCGACGCCGCCTCGCTCGGCCAGTTCGGCGCCGGCTGGAAGATCATGACCAGCGAAGGCTCGCTCGAAGCCGACGATGCGGTCCTTGCGCTCGGTCCCTGGGCAGCCGTCGCGACGCGCCGGCTCGGCTATTCCTTTCCCCTCGGCGTCAAGCGCGGTTATCACATGCATTATGCCGTCAAAGGCGATGCCATGCTCAAGAACTGGATCCTCGATGCCGAGCGCGGTTATCTGCTGGCGCCGATGAACCGCGGCATCCGCCTGACGACGGGAGCCGAGTTCGCAACGCTCGACGCGCCGAAGACGCCGGTGCAGCTCGACCGGGCCGAAGCCATGGCGCGTACGATCTTCCCTCTCGGAGGCAGGCTCGATCCCGAACCATGGATGGGCGCGCGCCCCTGCACGCCGGACATGATGCCTGTCATCGGTAAGGCGCCGCGCCATCAGGGCCTGTGGTTCGCCTTCGGTCACGCCCATCACGGGCTGACGCTCGGGCCGGTGACCGGCCGCGTGCTGGCGGAACTCATTACCGGCGAGACGCCATTCATCGATATCTCGGCCTATTCGCCGCAGCGCTTCAAATCATAACGCCGAGGGTGGAGAGACCCCTGAGGGCCGTTGCCGCGATGCCGTCGATCGTATCGTCGATATCGACAGTGACGACACCGGGTTCGCCTGTCGGCACCTCGAGTGTCGCCAACTGACTTTCGAGCAGCGAGACCGGCATGAAATGCCCCTTGCGCTCGCCCATGCGCTTGGTCAGCAGCGCCTTGGATCCTTCGAGATAGACGAAGAACAGATTGCTGCCGGCAGCAGCTCTCAGCCTGTCGCGATAGATGCGTTTCAGCGCCGAGCAGGAGACGATGATGCCCTCGCCTTTTTCCAGCGAGGCCTGCATGCGTTTGCCGATCAGGTGGAGCCAGGGCATCCGATCCTCATCGGTCAACGGAATGCCCTTCGACATCTTCTCGACATTGGAAGCCGGATGAAGCGCATCACCTTCGACGAAGGGCAGGTGCAAGGCCTCGGCGAGTTTTTCTCCGACCGAGGATTTGCCGCAACCGCTGACCCCCATGACGATGATCGCATGGGGTTTGTTGATCCGATCGTCCTGCATGTTTCCTCTCAAACGGCGGCTTCCCGCTCAGTCGAGCGGGAAATGACAGGCATATTTTTGTGCGCCTTCTCCACTTAATTCGGGAGAAACCTGGCGACAATAGTCCTGCGCCTTCCAGCAGCGCGGATTGAAGTGGCAGCCGGACGGCGGCTTCAGCGGCGACGGCAGTTCACCCTGTAGGCGGATGCGGTTCTTCTCGCGCTCGGGATCGGCGATCGGGGTCGCCGACAGCAAGGCGGCCGTATAGGGATGGCGCGGCCGGGCGAAGACTTCGGCGGCAGGACCGGTTTCGATCGGGCGACCGAGATACATCACCATTACCTCGTCGGCGATGTGATGGACGACCGAGAGGCCATGCGAGATGAAGAGATAGGCAAGACCCATCTCCTTCTGCAGGTCCATCAGCAGGTTCAGCACCTGCGCCTGGATCGAGAGGTCAAGGGCCGAAACCGGTTCGTCGAGCACCAGCACCTTCGGCCGCAGCATCAGCGCGCGGGCAATGGCGATGCGCTGGCGCTGGCCGCCGGAGAACATATGGGGGTAGCGGCCGTGATGTTCCGGGCGCAGCCCGACGCGGGCCATCATCTCCTCCACCTTGCGGCGGCGGGCGCTGGCATCGAGATCGGTATTGATCTTCAGCGGCTCGTCCAGAATTGCACCGACCTTCTGGCGCGGGTTGAGCGAGCCATAGGGATTCTGGAAAACGATCTGCACCTGGCTGCGCAGGCTGCGGTCGCCGACCCGCGCCGGCTTGCCGTCGATCAGCAATTCGCCGGCCGTCGGATCCTCGATCATCGTGACCAGACGGGCGAGCGTCGACTTGCCGCAGCCGGATTCGCCGACGACGGCGAGCGTCTTGCCGGAATGGAGGCTGAAGCTGACGCCGTTCAGCGCCTTGACCGTGGCGTCGGCTTTGAAGAGACCGCGGTTGACGGTGTAGAAACGGGCGAGATCCCTGCCCTCGAGAACGGCGCCCGTCATACCAGGTCTCCTGCAGTTTCAACGCGCATGACACCGGGATGACCCAGCGGCTTGCCGTCCTTCAATGGATAATTGCACAGCGCCCGGCCGAGTTCGGGCCCCTGGCGCACCACACCACGCTCGCATTCGACCGTTGCATAGCCGCAGCGCGGCGCGAACAGACAGCCGGTCGGGCGGCCGAACTGGCCGGGAACGACGCCGGCAATGGAGGGAAGTCGCTGCCCCACTTCGGCGCGCTCCGGCAAGGCGGCGAGCAGGGCTGCCGTATAGGGATGATGCGGATCGCGGAACAGCGCCCGCACCGGCTGTTCCTCGACCTTCTGGCCGGCATATTGCACCTGCACGCGTTCCGCGGTTTCGGCGACGACACCCATGTCGTGGGTGATCAGCACCAGCGCCATGCCCTGCTCCTTCTGCAAGCGCACGAGCAGATCGAGGATCTGCGCCTGGATCGTCACGTCGAGCGCGGTCGTCGGCTCGTCTGCGATCAGGAGCTTCGGATTGCAGGCGAGCGCCATGGCGATCATGACGCGCTGGCTCATGCCGCCCGACATCTGGTGCGGGAAGTTCGACAGGCGGTCTTCCGGCGCCGGAATGCCGACGAGGCTCAAGAGTTCGATCGAACGTTCGCGGCGCTCTTTCCGGTTGAGGCCCATATGGACGCGCAGGGTCTCGCCGAGCTGGAAGCCGACCGTGAAGCACGGGTTCAGGCTCGACATCGGCTCCTGGAAAATCATCGCCATCTCCTTGCCGACGATCCGGCGGCGCCGGCGGGCGGAAATGCCGCGCAGATCCTGGCCGTCGAACTGCATGCGGTCGGCGGTGATCTTCGCCGTCCAGGGCAGAAGACCCATCAGGGCCAGCATGGCAACGGATTTGCCCGAACCAGATTCGCCGACGACCGACAGGATCTCACCCTTGTCGCAAGTCAGCGACACGCCGTCGACGGCGCGGAAAAGACCGGATGACGTCTGGAACTCGACAGTCAGATTTTCGATTTCGAGGAGCGGCATCACGACCTCTTCAGTTTGGGGTCAAGCGCGTCGCGCAGGCCGTCGCCCATCAGATTGATGGCAAGAACGGTAATGAGGATGGCAAGACCCGGAAATGTCACGACCCACCAGGCGCGCGAGATGAATTCGCGGGACTCGGCAAGCATGGTGCCCCATTCGGGTGTCGGCGGCTGGGCGCCCATACCGAGAAAGCCGAGGGCGGCGGCATCAAGGATCGCCGCCGAGAAGGCAAGCGTCGCCTGAACGATCAGCGGCCCCAGACAGTTCGGTAGGATGGTCTTGAACATCAAGCGGAGCGTTCCCGCGCCGGCGACACGCGAGGCGATCACATATTCCTTCTCACGTTCCGAAATGACCGAGGCGCGGGTCAGCCGCACGAAATGCGGCTGGTTGACCAGCGAAATCGCGATCATCGCATTGGTAAGGCCGGGGCCCAGGACCGCCACCAGCACGAGCGCGAGCAGCAGCGACGGGAAGGCCAGGATGATGTCCATCAGGCGCATGATGGCGGTATCGATCCGGCCGCGGAAATAGCCGGCGACGAGGCCGATCAGCACACCACATATGACCGACAGCGTGACGACCACGACGCCGATGAAGAGTGAGAACCGCGCGCCATAGATCAGTCGCGAGAGGATATCGCGGCCGACGGCATCCGTTCCGAGCGGAAAGGAGGCGTGGCCTCCCTCCATCCAGGAAGGCACGGCGAGCAGCACCTCTCGGTTCTGCTCGTTCGGCGTATGTGGCGCAAAGACCGGTGCGAAGATCGCAACGACCAGAATAACGACGAAAACAACGAGGCCGATGACGGCGCCCTTGTTGCGGGAGAAATAATGCCAGAATTCCGCAAGAGCGGATGGCTGGCCGGTTTTGACGGTGACCGTGCTCATGGACCGCTCCTAGTGACGAATGCGCGGATTGATGAAGCCGTAGAGGACATCAACAATCAGATTGACCAGCATGATGACGCCGGCGATCAGGAGAAGGCCGCCCTGCACCACCGCGTAATCGCGCTTGAACACCGAATCGACCATCCATTTGCCGATGCCCGGCCAGGAGAAGATCGTCTCGGTGAGGATGGCGCCGGCAAGAAGTACACCGATCTGCAGGCCGATCGTGGTGATGACGGGGATCAATGCATTGCGCAGCGCATGCACGCCGACGACGCGCAGCGGCTTCAAACCTTTCGAGCGTGCGGTGCGGACATAGTCCTCGCCGAGAACCTCGAGCATGGCCGAGCGCGTCTGGCGGGCGATGACGGCGAGCGGGATGGTCGCCAGCACGATGGTCGGAAGAATGAGATAGCTGACGGCCGAGGCAAAGGCCCCTTTCTGACCTGACAGCAGGCTGTCGATCAACATGAAGCCGGTGACCGGCTTGAAGAAATACATCAGCGAGATGCGGCCGGAAACCGGCGTCCAGCCGAGATAGCCGGAGAAGAAGATGATGAGCAGCAGACCCCACCAGAAAATCGGCATGGAATAACCGACGAGGGCGACACCCATCACGCTCTGATCGAACCACGTGCCTCGCTTGACGGCGGCAAAGACGCCGGCGGGCACGCCAAGACAGACGGCAAGGATGATGGCGCAGAAAGACAGTTCCAGCGTTGCCGGAAACAATGTCAGAAATTCACCGAGAACGGGCCGCTTGGTGACGATCGAGGTGCCGAGATCGCCCTGCAGCACTTTTCCGAGATAATCGAAATACTGCATATACATGGGCCGGTCGAAACCGAGATCGTGCATGATCTGGGCGTGCCGCTCCGGCGCCATGACGCGTTCACCCGAGAGCAGCATAACCGGATCTCCGGGCAGCAGGCGGATGAATGAGAAGGCAATGAGGGAAACGCCGAGGAATGTCGGGATCAGCACCGCAAGGCGGCCGATGAAAAAACGCAACATGGCAGATGTCCAATAGTTTCCGGCGGTCAGGAGGTTCCTGACCGCCGGCTGTGCCCAGCTCTGCCGGGCATTTTTACATTATTCTTGTTATTCGGATACGTCGACGCCGTCGAAACGGTGAATGCCGAGCGGGTCCATCTTGAAGCCCGAGACCTTCTTGCTCATCGGAACGAAGACGAGCGAATGGTCGAGGGTCGCCCAGGGGGCTTCCTTCTTGAAGATCAGCTGCGCCTGCTCATAGGCCTTGGTGCGCTCGCCGACATCAGCCGTCAGCTTGGCCTTGGTCATAAGGTCGTCGTATTCCTTGTTGCACCACTGGGCGCGGTTGTTGCCGCCGACGGCATCGCAGCCGAGCAGCGTATCCATGAAGTTGTCGGGATCGCCGTTGTCGCCGGTCCAGCCGAGAATGACGGCGCCGTCGCGCTTCACGTCGGAGGAGAGCTTCAGGTACTCAGCCCATTCATGCGTGACGATCTCGACCTTGACGCCGACCTTGGCGAAGTCGGCCTGGATCAGTTCGGCGGCGCGGCGCGCGTTCAGCATGTAGGGACGCGATACCGGCATCGCCCAAACCTTCATGCTGAGATCCTTGACGCCGGCATCTGCCAGAGCCTTCTTGGCAGCGTCCGGATCGTACTTCTCGTCCTGAACGGCGTCGTTATAAGACCACATCGTCGGCGGGATGGGGTTCTTGGCAACGGTGGCCGCACCCTGGAAGACCGCGTCGACGATCGCCTGCTTGTTGATCGCCATGTTGAGCGCGCTGCGAACTTCCGGCTTGTCGAAAGGAGCCATCTGCGTGTTGTAGGCGAGGTAGCTGACGTTGAGGCCTGGCTGCTCCAGAACGGTCAGGTTTCCGTCCTTCTTCAGTTCGGGAACATCGGCGGCATTCGGATAAGGAATGAGGTGGCATTCGCCGGCCTTCAGCTTCTGAGCGCGGACGGCGGCGTCAGAGGTGATGGCGAAAACCAGATCGTCGATCTTTTCCTTGCCCTTGAAATAGCTTTCGTTCGCCTTGTAGCGGATGACGGCATCCGGCTGATAGGCGACGAAGGTGAAGGGGCCGGTACCGAGCGGCTGCTGGTTCAGCTGCGCCATCTTGCCGTCGGCGGCGAGCTTGTCGGCATATTCCTTGGACATGATGGAAGCAAAGTCCATGGCAAGGTCGGCCAGGAACGGTGCTTCGGGATGGTTGAGCGTGAACTTCACCGTGAGGTCATCGACCTTCTCGACCGACTTGATCAGTTCCGGGAAGCCCATGCCGGCCGCGTATTCATAGGAGCCGCCCTCGACATACTTGTTCCATGGATTGTCGGACTTCAGCTGGCGCTCGAAGGAGAACACGACGTCGTCGGCGTTGAAATCGCGCGTCGGGGTGAAGAAGTCGGCGGTCTGGAACTTGACACCGGGATGAAGCTTGAAGGTGTATTCCTTGCCGTCGTCCGAAACGCTCCAGCTGTCGGCCAAACCGGGTTCGATCTCGGTGCCACCATGCTTGAATTCGACGAGGCGGCTGTAGACGGTACGCGAGGACGCGTCGAAGGTCGTGCCTGCCGTATAGAGGCTCGGGTCGAAGCCTTCCGGCGAACCCTCGGAGCAATAAACAAGGGTCTTGGACCAGGCCGACGTCGCCATGACCGAAATCAGGGCCGTCGCTGCCAGCATGACAGAGATCTTTTTCATAATATTGTTTCCCGGTTGTTCTTTTTTGATGTCTGGAGACCACATAGGCATCCCGATCGACGGTCGATGGAACGACATTTATCTACTGAAAGCAACGGCCTACGGAGAAAATTTTTCCAGCTGGACAATTTTAGAAATTTTTGGTCAAAAATCAGCCTCATTCGGAAATTTTCGGACAAAAATGCCCGGCATTTCGTCGCATTTTGGATAATTGCGCCCTCTCAGCAGCGCATGTTGGATATTTCAGCATCCCTAAGTGCAACCAGACACCGCAAACAAAAACCGCGATTGCCGAGGCAACCGCGGTTTCATAAGTCTGTCCTGTTTCTTGAAATCAGGCGGCGGGGGCAACTGCCGCCGGCTTGCGGTATTGGTGCTCGCCGGTAATTCCGAGCAGGAAATTGATCTGGGGACGCGCCTTGACGAGGTCGTCGATCGAATATTCCGAGAGCACGCCGAAGAAGGCGTTCAGCGCCTTGCGCAGTGCCGAGTTCAAGCCACAGCTGTCGACCAGCGGGCATTCGACCATGCCGTCATCTTCAAAGCATTCGGCCATGGCGAAACTGTCTTCCGTGACCCGGACAACGTCGAAGAGCGTGATTTCGGCCGCCGGCTTGCCCAGGCGCACACCGCCGTTGCGGCCGCGCACCGTCTCCACCAGGCCGGCCTTGTTCAGCGGCTGGAGGATCTTGAAAAGAAAGAGTTCGGAAACCCCGTAGGCCTTGGCAATTTCCGGAATCCGGCTCAGCTGCCCTTCGTTGGCAGCACAATACATCAACATGCGAACCGCATAGTTGGTCTGCTTCGTCAACCGCATGCCGATCTCCTGACTCGTGCCTGTTCAGACGTATATAGGCGGTTTGGTAGTTTTGAACAATTCCAAAATATGAAATTTGCATTCAGCTTATGAGGCCATTTGCCGGGAGGTCAATCCTGCTCCACGATCTTCTGGTTACAGTCCAAATTGGCCTGCCGACACTTAAATGAAAGGGGGGCCGAAAGGCCCCCGAATTGCAGATCGATCTGTCGCACAGATTACTTCATCGTCGGCATGACGAATTCGGCGCCACTCTTGATGCCGGAAGGCCAGCGGGCCGTGACGGTCTTGGTCTTCGTCCAGAACTTGATCGAGTCCGTGCCGTGCTGGTTGAGGTCGCCGAAGCTCGATGCCTTCCAGCCGCCGAAGGAGTGGTAGGCGAGCGGAACCGGGATCGGAACGTTGATGCCGATCATGCCGATATTGATGCGCGAGGCAAAATCGCGGGCGGCATCGCCGTCGCGGGTGTAGATCGCAACGCCGTTACCATATTCGTGCTTCATCGGCAGAGACAGGGCTTCCTCATAGTTCTGGGCGCGAACGACAGAGAGGACGGGTCCGAAGATCTCGGTCTTGTAGATGTCCATGTCAGGCTTGACGTGATCGAACAGGCAGCCGCCGACGAAATAGCCGTCTTCATAACCCTGGAGCTTGAAGTCGCGGCCATCGACGACGAGCTTGGCGCCTTCCTCGATGCCGCGGTCGATCAGGCCGCGAACGCGGTTATAGGCTTCCTTGGTGACGAGCGGGCCCATGTCGGCCTTGTCGTCGGTATAGGGGCCGATGCGCAGCGATTCGATCTTCGGCGTCAGTTTCTCGACGAGGCGGTTGGCGGTCTCTTCGCCGACCGGAACGGCAACCGAGATCGCCATGCAGCGCTCGCCGGCCGAACCGTAGCCCGCGCCCATCAGCGCGTTAACGGCCTGATCCATGTCGGCGTCCGGCATGATGATCATATGGTTCTTGGCGCCGCCGAAGCACTGGGCGCGCTTACCGTTCATCGCTGCCGTGCCGTAGACGTAGCGGGCGATCGGCGTCGAGCCGACGAAGGAGACGGCGCCGATATCGGGATCGGTGAGGATGGCGTCGACAGCACCCTTGTCGCCGTTGACGACGTTGAGGATGCCGGCCGGCAGACCGGCTTCGATCATCAGTTCGGCAAGACGGATCGGCAGGGAGGGATCACGCTCGGAGGGCTTCAGGATGAAGGCATTGCCGCAGGCGATCGCCGGCGCAAACATCCACATCGGGATCATGCCGGGGAAGTTGAAGGGGGTGATGCCGGCGCCGATGCCGACCGGCTGGCGGATCGAATACATGTCGATTGCCGGACCCGCGCCCTCGGTGAACTCGCCCTTGGCGAGATGCGGGATGCCGCAGACAAATTCGCAGACTTCGAGGCCGCGAACGACATCGCCCTTGGCGTCCTCGATCGTCTTGCCGTGTTCCTTCGAAATCAGTTCGGCAAGTTCGTCCATATGCTTGTTCAGGAGCTCGACGAACTTGAAGAAGACGCGAGCGCGGCGCTGCGGGTTGGTGGCAGCCCATTTCGGCTGCGCTGCCTTAGCATTCTCGACGGCGGCGCGAAGCTCCTCGACGCTGGCGAGGGCGACGGTCGCCTGCACTTCGCCGGTCGCCGGATTGTAGACGTTGCTGACGCGGCCGCTGGTGCCGGCGACCTGCTTGCCGCCGATGAAATGTCCGATCTCACGCATGGATGTTCCTCCTGTTTGGATGGCCTACAATCGCACTTCAATTTGCACAAATCAATGCGTTGATATAAGTAACCGTTGTGCAAATTTTATAGTTCCGATGCAGGTGCTGCTGCTCCCAAACTTGGCGCGGGCTGCGGACAAGTCAAACTCAGGGAAGGTCAATCGATGAGCCAAAATCCGGTCGTGCGAATGGCGGAGTTGGAGATCGCCGCCGAGAGGCTCGACGCCTATCGGGCATTGCTTGCGGAGGAAATCGAGGCTTCGGTCGCGCTGGAAGACGGCGTCCTTTCGCTGAGCGCTGTTTCCATCCGCGAAGTCCCAAACCGCGTTCGCATTCTCGAAGTCTACGCCGACCAAAAGGCCTATGAGGCGCATCTGCGGACACCGCATTTCCTCAAATACAAGAAGGAGACGGCCGGCATGGTGACGTCGCTGACGCTCATCGATGTCGATCCGATTGCAATGCGGGCCAAGTGATGAACTGGGATGACGTTCGCATTTTCCTGGCCGTCGCCCGAACCGGACAGATCCTTGCCGCTTCGAAGCGCCTCGGGCTCAACCACGCCACGCTTTCGCGCCGGCTGACGTCGCTCGAAGCGGCACTGAAGACGCGGCTCTTCATCCGCCGCACGAACGGCTGCGAGCTGACGGCCGAAGGTGGCATCTTCCTTAATGCCGCCGAGCGGATGGAAACCGAAATGCTCGCGGCGCAGGCCAATCTCGGCCACACCGACACGGTGATCGCCGGGACGGTGCGCGTCGGCGCGCCCGATGGTTTCGGCGTTTCCTTTCTGGCACCGCGCATGGGCAGGCTGATCGAGCGCCATCCGGAGCTGAAGATCCAGCTCGTACCGGTGCCGCGCTCCTTCTCGCTGTCGCAGCGCGAGGCGGATATCGCCATTACTCTGGAACGCCCCGAACAGGGCCGGCTCGTCTCCTCCAAGCTGACGGACTATACGCTCGGCCTTTATGCTTCGCGCGACTACCTCGCCTCAAACGGCAGACCCGGCGATGTCGAGGCGCTGAAGGCGCATCCGCGCATCGGCTATGTCGAGGATCTGATCTTCACCGCCTCGCTGAATTTCTCCGGCGAGGTAATGCGCAGCTGGGACGCCGGCTTCGAAATCTCGACGGCTATCGGCCAGACGGAGGCGGTGCGATCAGGCGCCGGCATTGGTATCCTGCATGATTATATCGCCCGGCAGTATCCGGAACTGCAGCGCATCCTGCCTGACATTTCGATCCGACGCGCCTATTGGACGACCTATCACGAAACGGCGCGCGACCTCGTGCGCGTCCGCAGCGTCGTCGACTTCCTACAGGAACTCGTCGGCGCCGAGCGGCACATCTTCCTCTAGGCCTCAGAAACGTGCTTGGCCGGCTCGTCGTTTTCATCCGGATTTGGAACAGGCGCCTCGTCGGGAAGCCGGTCCGGCTCCGGTTCGGTGATCGGCGGCACCGGCTTCCAGCCGGGTGCCGGCATCGGCGGCTGATCGGGAATGGGTTCGTTGGGCACGGACATGACCGCCTCCCTTTTATGTTTGCGATGTTCGTCGGGGCTATTTGTCCGACTTCAGCGTCTCGGCAGCGCGCATCGGCATGCTGTCGATAATGGCGAAGAGCTCGCCATTGGTGATCGGCTCGCTGACCTTGAGCTTGACGGTGCCGTCCTTGCCGACAAGGAAGGCGGCGAATTCACCCATCTCCGGCGCATCGAGATCGCGGCGGATCGCTTCGCCGTCGAGGCCATCGGCAGCGCCGAAAAGCGCCCGGACCTTGCCGCCCGAGACCTTCAGCACCACCATATCGCGTTCATCGAGCGCACTGCGGTCGGCCAGCAGCTGGTTTTCCTGTCGCGCCGCGCGGGCATTGTCCCTGTCGGCGAAAAGAATGAAGGCGCGATTCTTCCACTGGAATGCGGCCAGGCTTTCGATCGGCGAATAGGCGCTGTTCGTCTCGTCGATCTTAGTCGCGCCGTAGAGCAGGGTTTTCGACATGCGTATTCTCCCGTCAGCTTGGACAACGGTCCGAGATGGCCGGGGTTCCATCTTATCGACAGGATCCTGGTTTTCGTGCCTGCACTTGCAGATTGCACGCCGCGCACTTCTACGCGACATGCTCTAATCTTGCAGCAGTGCCTGCCGTTGATCGAAAGGGCTACGCCCGCAACGACGTCCGGCAAAAATGTGCAGCGAGCTCCAAGCAACGCTCAAGCAAACAAGAAGTCCCACGACTGCAGGCTTGAAAGAGCAACATTCCTCAACGTTATGGTGTTGTCGGAATCGGCCATGATAACTGTATCATTCCCGGACTGCTCGCTTGCCGCAAAAAGCGATTCCCAATCGACGAAAATGTTGTGATCGATCGAGATCGCGTCATGTGCGGAGCCGGTTGCCACGAAGTTTGTGATCGTATCGTGACCCCAGTTCGACGAATAAAAGAAGACGTCGGCTGCCGCGCCACCAGTGAGGGTATCGTTGCCGGCGCCACCGGTCAGCGTATTCGAACCACTGCCGCCGACGATAACATTGTTCAGCGCATTCCCTGTTCCGGCAAACGGCCCCGTGCCGATAAAGGTGAGGTTCTCGACATTGGTCTCCAATGTGTAGGCCGCCAGTATCGTGCGAACCGTATCGGTCCCTGCGTCGGCAGCTTCGGTGACGATGTCGCCGGCATTGTCGACGATATAGGTGTCGTGGCCGGCGCCGCCGATCAAGGTATCCGCACCGGTCCCGCCATTCAGCGTGTCGTTGCCGGCGCCGCCGGTGATCGTATTGGCGAGTGCATTGCCGGCGCCGCTGAAGTTGGCGGATCCCGTATAGGTCAGGTTCTCGACATTGTTGCCGAGCGTATAGCCGGCAAGCGCCGTCTGGACCGTGTCCGTCCCTTCGTTCACATTCTCGATCACGAGGTCGCTCGCACTATCGACGACGTAAACGTCGTCGCCAATCCCACCCAACATCGTGTCGGAACCGCCACCTCCGATCAGTGTGTCGTTGCCCGCAGCCCCCATGAGCTTGTCGGCAGCGACACCACCTGTGATGATGTTGTCGAGCAGATTCCCTGCCCCGGTAAAGGCTGCCGTTCCGATATAGGTGAGGTTCTCGATATTGGCCGCCAATGTATGGGCGGCCAATGTCGTGCGAACCGTATCGATCCCTGCATTGGCCGCTTCGGTGACGACGTCGAAAGCATTGTCGACGATGTAGGTGTCGTTGCCGGTCCCGCCGATCAGCGTGTCGGCGCCAGCCCCACCATTCAGCGTATCGTTGCCGGCGCCGCCGGAAAGCGTATCGATGGCAGCGCCACCCGTGATCACGTTGTCGAGATCATTGCCTGTTCCGGCAAACGCCACCGTGCCGATATAGGTGAGGTTCTCGAGATCGCTGCCAAGCGTATAGCTTGCCAATGTCGTGCGAACCGTGTCGATCCCCGCGTCGGCCACTTCGGTGACGAGGTCGCCGACATGGTCGACGATATAAGTGTCGTTGCCGTCACCGCCGATCAGGGTATCCGCACCGCCCCCGCCATTCAGCATGTCATTGCCCGCGCCGCCGGTGATCATGTTGGTAAGCGCGTTGCCGGTGCCGGTGAAGTTGGCGGATCCCGTATAGGTCAGGTTTTCGACATTGACCAATGCGGCGATCGAATAGGCTGCAAGCGCCGTACGGATTTCGTCGGTGCCGGCGCCGACCGCCTCGTTGATGACGTCGCTCGCACTGTCGACCACATAGATGTCGTTGCCGGCACCACCGTTCAGCGTGTCGTTGCCGGCGCCGCCGTCCAGCGTGTCGTTGTCGGCGCCGCCGGTGATCGTATTGGCGAGCGCGTTGCCGGTGCCGGTGAAGCTGCCGGATCCCGTAAAGAGCAGGTTCTCGACATTCGCCTCCAGTATGTAGGCGGCCAGCGTCGTGCGAACCGTGTCGATACCGACGACGGCCGCTTCGGTGACGATGTCGCCGGCATTGTCGATGATATAGGTGTCGTTGCCCGCACCACCGATCAAGGTATCTGCACCGGCCGCGCCATCAAGCGTGTCATTGCCGGCGCCGCCGGTGATCGTATTGGCGAGGCTATTGCCTGTCCCGGCAAAGGCGGCCGTGCCGACGAAGCTCAGGTTCTCGACATCGCTGCCAAGCGTATAGTTCGCCAATGTCGTGCGAACCGTATCGGTTCCCTCGTCGGCCACCTCGGTGACGATGTCGCCGGCATTGTCGACGATGTAAGTGTCGTCACCTTCACCGCCGATCAGGATATCCGTACCGGCCCCACCATTCAGCGTGTCATTGCCGGCGTCGCCGGAAAGCGTATCGGCAGCAGCGCCGCCCGTGAGCGTGTTGTCGAGATCATTGCCTGTTCCGGCAAAGGCTGCCGTGCCGGCAAAGCTCAGGTTCTCGACATTGCCGGCAAGCGTATAGATCGCCAGGTTGGTGCGAACCGTATCGATCCCTGCGTCGGCGGCTTCGGTGACGATGTCGCCGGCATTATCGACGATGTAGGTGTCGTTGCCCACACCACCGATCAAGGTATCCGCACCTGCCGCGCCATCCAGCGTGTCGTTGCCGGCGCCGCCGGTGATCGTATTATCAAGCGCATTGCCGGCGCCGCTGAAGTTGACGGATCCGGTATAGGTCAGGTTCTCGACATTGTTGCCGAGCGTATAGCCGACAAGCGCCGTCTGGACCGTATCCGTCCCTTCGTTCACATTCTCGATCACCACGTCCGCCGCACTGTCGACCACATAGATGTCGTGGCCAATCCCGCCCAGCATGGTGTCGGCACCGGACCCGCCGATCAGTGTGTCGTTGCCGCCAGCCCCCATGAGCTTGTCAGCGCCAACACCACCGATGATGATGTTGTCGAGCAAATTCCCTGTCCCGGCAAAAGCAGCCGTTCCGATGTAGGTGAGGTTCTCGACATTGGCACCCAATGTATAGGCACTCAGGTTCGTCCGAACCAAGTCGACCCCCTCATTGGCTGCCTCGGTGACGCTGTCGCCGGCATGGTCGACGACATAGGTGTCATCACCCGCACCGCCGATCAAGCTGTCGGCCCCGCCTCCACCATTCAGCACATCGTTGCCGACACCGCCGGAAAGCGTATCGTTGGCCACGCCACCCAAGATGGTGTTGTCGAGATCATTGCCTGTCCCGGCAAACGCCACCGTGCCGATATAGGTGAGGTTCTCGAGATCGCTGCCGAGCGTATAACTTGCCAATGTCGTGCGGACCGTATCAGTCCCCGCATCGGCCGCTTCGGTGACGATGTCGCCGGCATTGTCGACGATGTAGGTGTCGTTGCCCTCACCGCCGATCAAGCTGTCCGCACCTAGCCCGCCATTCAGCGTGTCATTGAAGGCGCCGCCGGTGATCGTGTTGGCGAACGCGTTGCCGGTGCCGGTGAAGCTGGCCGATCCCGTATAGGTCAGGTTCTCGACATTGTTGCCGAGCGTATAGCTGGCAAGGACCGTCTGAACCGTGTCGTTCCCCTCGTTCGCATTTTCGACCACCACGTCCGTCGCACTGTCGACCACATAGATGTCGTCGCCCGTCCCGCCGGACATCGTGTCGGAACCGGCACCGCCAATCAATGTGTCGTTGCCGGCGCCGCCGTTCAGCGTGTCGTTGCCGATGCCGCCGTCAAGCGTGTCGTTGCCGGCGCCGCCGGTGATCGTGTTGACGAGCGCATTGCCGGTGCCGGTGAAGCTGCCGGATCCCGTATATTGCAGGTTCTCGACATTGTTGCCGAGCGTATAGCTTGAAAGCGCCGTCTTGATCAGATCGGTGCCTGCATTCAGCCCTTCGGTGACCACGTCACCAACGTCATCGACAAGATAGGTGTCGTTGCCCGCACCGCCGATCAAGCTGTCCGCACCGGCCGCGCCATCAAGCGTGTCATTGCCAGCGCCGCCGGTGATCGTATTGACGAGGCTATTGCCTGTCCCGGCAAAGGCCACCGTGCCGATATAGGTGAGGTTCTCGAGATCGCTGCCGAGCGTATAGCTTGCCAATGTCGTCCGGACCGTATCGGTTCCCGCATCGGCCGCTTCCGTGACGATGTCACCGCCATGGTCGACGACATAGGTGTCGTCACCCTCACCGCCGATCAAGCTGTCGGCCCCGCCTCCG